>JACXVH010000009.1 GCA_014763515.1 Flavobacteriaceae bacterium | reverse complement strand
GAATTGAATAAAACTTTCCCTTTTACATAATCGATAACAGCTCTTTTTGTTTTACCTATTCCTGAAAAACTACCAGTAGCTCCTTGCGAAACAATTATATAGGGTGTCATAGGAACAAACTCTGTTTCTTCAGGTTTTAATTGCCCAAAATTGTTAAAAGTGAATATAGGTTTAGATTCATTAGGGTTTATACCTGCTAATCCATCGTTTGTAGCTACAACTAAGATACCTCCAACAGTTAGCGTCATTTCGTTAATTTTTGTTCCTAAATTATAAGTATTTTCAGGAGCCTCAGCTTTTTGTGCATATGTTGTACAAATTGACATCAATATTGAAAAAAGCATTAATTTATACCATCTATTTTTCATAAAATACAAGTTTATAAATTGTTAAAATTGATTTAATAGCATTATGTAATTGTAAATATTCAATAATAAGAGAACTCCAATAAAAAATATTAGAATAATTTTCCAATTAATTTTATTTATGGAGTTCATAATTTATTTGATTAACATTTCAGTATCTTTTGCTAAACTTAGATCTAAAGCATTCTTGTAAAGTTTTAATGCTCCAATTAGAGATTTTTGTGTAAAGCCACCTTCTGTAAAAAAATAATAGTAATACCCAATATTATTAGCTTTTTCAGAATACACAATTTTAATTAATGCAACTTCTCTATTAATTTTATTCATCAATTCTAATACCTTTTCTTTACTAGCTCCATCTACAATTTTGTAAACACCTGAAAGAGTTATATATCTTTTATTAGGATCAATATCTACAAATACTGAATAAGAATCTTTTACTTTTATATAAGTATCTGCTACTTGTTCAACTTCAATATACGCGTTTTCAAAAGTTTCTTTTAAAAATTGAGGCGTTACTTCATTTGCTTGAACCAATCGTTGAGCAGTTGCTTCAGTTGATAGTAAAGCAACTGTAAAAAATGAGAAAATAATAACTTTTAAAGTTTTCATAATGTATAAGTTTATAGGTTTTTATAATTTTAAGGTAATCGGCTTTATTTAAAAATATTAATAAGTGGTAATATCTACGTTGAAAGAACCTTCTGTAATGTTCTTTATAGAACTGTCATTAGGGTTTTTACAAGTAAATTCAAAAGTTCCAACAGCTTTAGAATCTGTTAAAGTTGATATTTTTACCTCACCTCGAGCCGAATTGTCATCATAAGGTGCAGTCCAAGTTTGTGTGTCCATAGGACTTGTTGCATTACCTTCAATATAGCTAACAACATTGTAAACCAAAGCACTTCCTCCTATTTCATAAGTTCCTTCTCCATCAACAGCATTTAAAGTAATTTGAAATCCTTTACCATCCATGTTTGTTCCTTGAAGAGTCAAAGCAAAAGTGCCGGTACCATTATTAACTTTTGTACCTACTGTTAACATTTCTGTAGATGTTAGCCTTGTTCCATTAACTTTAGCAGTTATTGTTCCAGATGCAGCATTACCTCCAGAACCGCCATCATCATCTTTTGAACAAGAAATTATTGATACCGATAATGCCAATAATAAAGTAATCCCAATGTTTTGAATTTTTTTCATAATTTATAGATTTTGTTAAACTTTTCAGTATCACAAAATTTGTTTAAATTAAATCATGAAAAAATAAGGCAATTGCCTTATTTTGATTCAAAAGACAATTGAGGCAATGAAATTTGAAGGTTTTGTATTTTGTTTTGAAGATTTTTTAAAAACTTTTGATGCGCTTCAGCATCGGGATTAGATGGTCGATGTTCCAAACCTTTTTGGATCTCTTCAACTTGTTTCATTACAGCAATGGTTTCCGAATGGAAATAACTTTGTGAAAACTTTTCCCAGATATAATCTACTGCTTGCTGATTAGGATGTAACATATCGGCTTCAAAAAAACGATAACCACGAAGTTCATCCATTACGATTTCATAGCTTGGAAAATAACCGAAAGTCGAAAGTTGAAAGTCGAAAGAATTGTGCAATGCAGAAAACAAATTTCCTTTACTCACATTATTTTCGAAAAAACCATCTTTTGTATGTCGAACAGGCGAAACTGTAAACACAAATTTCACATGGGGATTTATAGATTGAATTAGTGAAACTATATTTTGTAAGCTTTCTTGTATTTGTTGTGTTGAAAGTAGTTCTTTTGTAAATTCTTTTTGAGGAACTTTATGGCAATTAGCAATAATGCTACAATTGTCAGACTGAGCTTGTCGAAGTCTATATACCCAACTTGTACCTAATGTTATTAAGCAATGGGTTAAGTTGTTTATTTGTTTATTCGTTAAGTCTATTATTTGATTTAAATTATCTAAAAATTCATCTTTATTCAAATTTGATAGTTTTGAATGCACTTCATAACAATGCCACAAATCGTTGTGAAAAAAAATATCTTTTTCAATGAAATAGTTTTTTTCAACTACTCTTTTAATCAACTTTTCTAAAGAAACTGCATTAAAAATAATTCCGAAAGGATTTATTGTTGCTTGAAATTTATAATACTGAAATTTTTTACCAATATTCTCTGAAAAACAAGAACCCAATAACAAAATTTTTGAATGATAATCTATTGGGAAATCACTTTTATTAATTGGTATTTGGGTTCTAAAGTTCATTGTTTAAATGTGTCAATTAGGCAATGTGACAATGAGTCAATTATAACTTCAAAAATAGTGATAAAAAAGAAAACCCGATAATTAAAAATTATCGGGTTTTGATTATATATGAAAACATTTCTTAATAATAAAATTGTGATGTTGTTTCTATTGAAGTTGAGCCATTAAAAAAAGTGGTTCTGGTTTCGGGATATTCATTTTGATTATAAGAATATTCATTTTCATAACTTTGAACTAAAATATTATTTTCATCAAAGACTTTTCTAGATATAATATTTCTGTAAAATTCATTTTCTGATGTTGAGGAAAATATTTTTGAAAAACCAACAACATTTTTAAAAGGGTTATTATGATTGTCAAAAGTAAATTCCACTTTTATTATAATTCCATCCACATAATCAAAAGTAATTTCTTGTACTAAATTATTATTTCCATAAGTATAATTTGTCTCAAAAGTTATAGAATTAAAAGAATCAAACCTTTTGACGCTCGCAATTAAATCTCCAGAATATGAGTAATCTACGTGCTGCCCAAAAATAGTGGCTTTTAAAATTTTATTTCCATTATAGGAATAAACAAATTCGCTCCCTTCTGATACAATTTTCTTTACCAAAATTCCTGCATTATTTTCATCATCACTAGAACATGATAAAAAAAAATAAAACCAAAATGGTAGTAGCTAATAGTAACGTTTTTTTCATTTTTATTAATTAATTATACTTTGAAAATGTTGTACAATAAACGTACGTTCCTTCGTTAGTTTGAATTGCTTGTTTTAGAATTAATTCTGTAGTTGTTAGTTTCTCAACTATATAAATATATTCATATATTGAAGGATCAAAATTTGTATTTGAGATTGTTAATTGATTTCCCTGTAATTCCCATAATGATGGTTCAACTTCAACCAAATTACAAGAATAATCATATCTATTAAAAGTAAGACTTCCATTATCAAAAAACTCCTGAAAATCTTTTCTATCAGTACAATCATGCTCATAAAACTCAAAACTATTTCCGTTTACTGTTCCTCCAATTATTTCCCATTTCCCAAGTAAATTCTGTTTTGTAATTCCTGAATTAGAATCGTCACTTGAACAAGAAATAAAAAAACAAGAAATAAATAATAGAAAAAAATATTTTTTCATAATTTATAAAAAGTTGTTTTTTTTACAAATTAAAACAAAAAAAACGGGAATTTTAAATTCCCGTCTCAATTAATCATTTTATAAATTGGATTGCTTTTTCTAATGCTTCCTTAATTCCATCAACATTTTTACCTCCAGCAGTCGCAAAAAATGGCTGTCCGCCACCACCGCCTTGAATATATTTTCCTAATTCGCGCACCACTTGCCCAGCATTTAAACCTCTACTTGCTACTAATTCTTTAGAAATATAACATGTTAGCATAGGCTTATCTTCATTTACTGTAGCTAAAACCAAAAATAAGTTATCCTTATTATTCCCGAGTTCGTATGTTAAATCTTTTGCACCATTGGCATCTAAATCTACTTGAACTGCTAAGAAATCAACTCCATTTAAATTTTGAATTTGAGAAGCTAATTCTCCTTTTAAATTTTTTGCTTTATCTTTTAATAATTGTTCTACTTGTTTCTTTAATTTCGCATTTTCATCTTGTAACGAAACTATTGATTTCATTACATCTTGTGGGTTTTTCAATACTTCTTTGATTTCTGCAAAAGTGTCTTCTTGATTTTTATAGAAATCTTTCACTGCATCGCCAGTAATTGCCTCAATACGGCGAATTCCAGCAGCAACAGCTCCTTCTGAAACAATTTTGAAATGCCAAATATCAGCGGTGTTTTTCACGTGAATTCCACCACATAATTCTTTACTCTCTCCAAATTCAATCATACGAACAGTATCACCATATTTCTCTCCAAACAAAGCCATCGCTCCTTTGTCTAAAGCTTCTTTAATTGGAATGTTTCTGTGTTCTACCAATTGTAATTGTGCTTCAATTTGTTGATTCACACTTGCTTCTACTTGACGTAATTCTTCATCGGTAACTTTAGAAAAATGCGAAAAGTCGAAACGTAAGTAATTTGGATTAACCAATGAACCTTTTTGCTCAACATGTGTTCCTAAAATACTTCTCAAAGCCAAGTGCATCAAATGCGTAGCCGAGTGATTTTTAGAAGTCGAAGTTCTTAGATCAGTATTTACTTTCGCTACAAATTCAGCTTCCACGTTTTCAGGAAGTTGTTTTGCGAAATGTAGTATTAAGTTGTTTTCTTTTTTAGTGTCAATGATTTCGATAGTTTCATTTGCCGAAACTAATGTTCCTTTATCGCCAACTTGTCCACCACCTTCTGGATAGAACGGCGTATTATCTAAAACAATTTGGTATAAAATACCATCTTTTTTAGAATCTACTTTACGAATTCTAGTGATTTTAACGTTATTCTCCGTTTGGTCGTACCCAACGAATGTTTCCACATTTCCTTCGATTAAAACATTCCAGTCATCGGTAGAAACTTCAGAAGCCGCACGAGAACGCGCTTTTTGTTTTTGTAATTCAGTTTCAAATTCGCTTTCATTAAACGAATATCCTTTTTCTTTTAAAATTAATGCTGTTAAATCTTTCGGGAAACCAAATGTATCGTACAATTCGAATACTTTTTCACCCGAAACTTCTTTTCCTGAAGTTTCAGCAACTACTTTGTCTAATAATTGTAATCCTTGCTCTAAAGTTCTTAAGAAAGACGCTTCTTCTTCTCGAATTACATTGGTAACCAATTGTTGTTGCGATTTAATCTCTGGGAAAAATTCGCCCATTTGATTTGCTAAAACTTCAACCAATTTATTGATGAAAGGTTCTTTCGTTCCTAAAAACGTAAATCCGTAACGAATCGCACGACGTAAAATTCTACGAATTACATAACCAGCACCTGTATTCGAAGGCAATTGTCCATCAGCAATAGCAAAAGCTACCGCACGAACGTGGTCTACAATTACACGAATCGCAATGTTGGTTTTGTTTTGTTCTTCTGACCCTTCGACTCCGCTCAGGATGACATTATTTGGTGTATATTTTAATCCTGTAATTTCTTCAACTTTAGCGATAAGCGGAGTGAAAACATCCGTATCATAATTTGAAGTTACGTTTTGCATTGCCATACACAAACGTTCAAATCCCATTCCGGTATCCACGTGTTGTGCTGGTAATTTTTCTAACGAACCATCCGCTTTACGGTTGAATTCCATAAATACATTGTTCCAAATTTCCACTACTTGCGGGTGGTCAGCATTTACTAAATCTCTTCCCGAAACTGCATTTCTTTCAGCGTCAGTTCTTAAATCGATATGAATTTCTGAACAAGGACCACACGGACCTTGTTCGCCCATTTCCCAAAAGTTATCTTTTTTATTTCCTAAAATAATTCGGTCTTCTGAAACGTATTGTTTCCAAATATCAAATGCTTCTTGGTCAAACGGAACGTTCTCCGCTGGATTTCCTTCAAAAACAGAAACATACAAACGGTCTTTGTCTAACTTCAATACTTCGGTTAAAAATTCCCAAGCCCAAGCCAATGCTTCTTTCTTGAAATAATCACCAAAAGACCAGTTGCCAAGCATTTCAAACATGGTGTGGTGGTACGTATCAAAACCTACATCTTCTAAATCATTGTGTTTTCCCGAAACACGAAGACATTTTTGCGTATCGGCTATTCTTTTACTTTTTGGAGTTCCGTTACCTAAGAAAAACTCTTTAAATTGAGCCATACCCGAGTTATTGAACATTAATGTTGGATCATCCTTTAACACAATAGGTGCTGAAGGCACAATTAAGTGACCCTTACTTTCAAAGAACTGTAAAAACGACTTGCGAATATCTTGTGATTTCATCTATAATCTTTGTTTATTAATTTTTTTCAAAACCTTGTTTTATAAAATATTTCCCAATTTCATTAAAAAATAGTTTCAGAATGAAACATTTCTTAAATTTGTTCGTATAAGTATTATAACAAAATTTTTGCAAAAATAGTAAAATTAGAACATGTCTAAGGTAAAATATTATTACGATTCTGAAAATTTAGCCTATCGAAAAATTGAAACGAAACGACGTAAGAAGTTTGCCTATGTAGTGCTTTTTTTACTTTCTTCAGCATTATTTGGTTTTTTATGTTTGGTAGCGCTTATTAATACTCCTTATTTTGAAACTCCAAAAGATAAAATTTTAACAAGTGAATTAGAAAACATGAAAATTAACTACCAACTTTTAAATAAAAAAGTTGAAGTTATGGATGAAGCTTTAACAGCAATTGAAGAAAGGGATAACAATATTTACAGAATTTACTTTAACACATCACCTATTTCTGAAGAAGAGCGAAAATCAGGTTTTGGTGGTGTTAATAGATATAAAGATTTAGAAGGTTTTAATAATTCTGAATTGGTAATTAATACCTCTAAAAAAGTAGACCGATTGATGAAAGAATTAGCTATTCAGTCTAAATCGTTAAATGAAATAGTGGAATTAGGAAAACAGAAAGAAAAACTTTTAGCTGCAATTCCGGCAATACAGCCTGTTAAAAATGAAGATTTAAAACGAATGGCTTCGGGTTATGGTTATAGAAGCGATCCTTTTACAAAAGTTAGAAAATTTCACTATGGAATGGATTTTACTGCAAAAACTGGAACGCCAATTTATGCAACAGGAGATGGGGTAGTTTTAAAAGCAGATAATTCATTGTCGGGCTATGGAAATCATATTGAAATTAATCATGGTTATGGTTATGTGACACTTTATGCGCATTTAAGCAAATACAATTGTAGAAAAGGACAAAAAGTAAAACGTGGTGACATTATAGGTTATGTAGGAAGTACAGGCCGAAGCGAAGCACCTCATTTGCATTATGAAGTAATAAAAAACGGAGAAAAAGTAAATCCGATAAATTTCTATTATGGAAGTATTTCGGCAGAAGAATATGTAGCCATTTCAAAACTTGCCAACCAAGAAAATCAATCTTTAGACTAATGCATTTAGACTTACCAGAAGGAAAATTATACTACAGTATAGGAGAAATTTCAACTGCATTTAATGTAAATGCATCGCTAATACGTTTTTGGGAAAAAGAATTTGACATTTTAAAACCCAAAAAAAACGCAAAAGGAAATCGAAAATTTACACCCGAAGATGTAAAAAATCTTCAATTAATTTATCATTTGGTTAAAGAACGTGGTTTTACTTTAGAAGGTGCTAAAACACATTTAAAAGAAAATCAGAAAAAAACTTTAGACAAATTTGAAATCATTAGAAAATTAGAAACAATTAAATCACAATTAATAGAACTTAAAAATCAACTTTAAATTTATAACTATGAGAAAATTTGCACCATTATTAATAATCTTAGGTCTAATCGGAATTTTATTTTTTTGGTATATTGGAATAAAAAATGGAGCGGTTCGTGAAAACCAAGCTGTTTCTAAAGAATGGGGTAATGTTGAAACTGCGTACCAACGTAGAAATGATCTAATAGGTAACTTAGTAAAAACGGTTAAAGGAGCTGCCGATTTTGAAAAATCGACTTTAGAAGCTGTTATCAACGCTAGAGCTAAAGCAACCTCTACCACTATTGATCCAACAAATATTACACCAGAACAATTACAACAATTTCAACAAGCACAAGGTGGTTTAAATAGTGCTCTATCTCGTTTATTAGTAACTGTAGAAAAATATCCTGATTTAAAAGCAAATCAAAATTTCTTAAAATTACAAGACGAATTAGCAAGTACAGAAAATCAAATTTTAACGGCTCGTACTCGTTTTAATGAAGCGGTTCAACAATACAACAATTACATTTTAATTTTCCCTAATTCTATGTTTTTAGGAAATTATAAAGAAAAACCATATTTCGAATCTGAAAAAGGAGCAGAAAAACCTGTTGAAGTAGAATTCGATTTTGGAAATAACGAAAAAGCAGCTACAGAATAATGTCGCAAACCGAAGATTTTTTAACAAAAGCGGAAGAACAAGATATTGTTCAGGCCATTGTTGAAGCCGAAAAAAACACTTCGGGCGAAATTCGTGTGCATTTAGAAGAACATTCAGATAAAGATCCTCTTGCCAGAGCGCAAGAGGTTTTCTTCTCTTTAAATATGCAAAACACTAAAGCTCGAAATGGAGTTTTAATTTACATTAGTGTTCAAGACAAAAAACTTGCTATTCTTGGCGATGAGGGTATTAACAATTTAGTTGAAACAGACTTTTGGGATTGTACTAAAGATGTAATTATAACTCATTTTAAAGAAGGAAAATACAAACTTGGTTTAGTAGAAGGCATTTTAAAAGCAGGAGAACAATTAAAAAAATATTTTCCTTATCAATCTGATGATACTAACGAACTCTCAAATGAAATATCTAGAGGATAATGATTAAAATTATAATAAAATTTGTTCAATTACTGTTTTTGATATTATTCCTTTTATTTCAAAATTTAGGTTGGGCACAATTTGATATTCCAAAAAAACCTAGCTTTCAAACATCAGTTTACGATTATGCCAAAGTATTAAGCACTTCGGAAGCAAAGCAATTAGAAGAAAAATTAGTTCGTTATTCTGATACTACGACAACTCAAATAGTTTTTATTTCGATTGATGACTTAAAAGGAGAAGATATTGGAATTTTAACTCCAAAATGGGCTCACGAATGGGGAATTGGTCAAGAGAAAGAAGACAATGGCGTTTTAATTTTATTAGCTAAAAACGATAGAAAAATTTGGATTTCTCCAGGTTATGGAGTTGAAGACCGATTAACAGCTGGAATTACAGGTGAAATTGTTCGAAACATAATTATTCCCGAGTTTAAAACAGGAAGTTATTATAATGGTTTAGACAAAGGAACCGATGCAATTGTTGATGCTTTAAAAGGGAAATATCAAGGAACTCGAAAAAGTAACGATGGTAGCATTTTACCTTTTTTAATTTTCATTGGCGTATTCATTTTAATCATAATACTCGCTGCAAAAAACAACAAAGGTGGCGGAAATGGTTCTGGTGGTAGATTTAACGGTACCGATTTAGCTGACATAATTATTTTAAGCCGTATGGGGCGCTCTGGAGGATTTGGTGGCGGAGGATTCGGTTCTTCTGGTGGTGGTTTCGGCGGAGGCGGATTTGGAGGTGGCTTCGGTGGTGGAGGTTTCTCAGGAGGAGGAGCTGGCGGAAGCTGGTAAACCCAAAATTATCAATTATTAATTATCAATTATTAATTATCAATTATCAATAAACAAAATTAAATGGCTTCAGGATTTTTTGCCGTATTAGATGACATTGCTTCTTTAATGGATGATGTTGCTTCGGCAAGTAAAATTGCAACACAAAAAACAGCAGGAATTTTAGGTGATGATTTAGCCGTAAATGCAGAAAAAGCCACTGGTTTTTTAGCTTCAAGAGAAATTCCAGTATTATGGGCAATTACAAAAGGTTCTTTTTTAAATAAAATTATAATAGTTCCTTTAGCTTTAACACTGAATGCTTATTTCCCAATTGCAATTAAATTTATTTTAATTTTTGGCGGAATTTTCTTGGCTTATGAAGGTGCTGAAAAAATTATCGAATTTATTTTTCATAGAAATAAAGAAGAAGAAACAACAGTATTAGAGGAAACTACAAATGCTGAAGACGAAGAAAAAGCAAAAATTAAATCGGCAATAACAACTGATTTTATATTATCGGTAGAAATTGTAATCATAGCTTTAGGAACAGTTTTAGACCAAAATTTAAATGTTCAAATTATAACAGTCTCTGTGGTGGCTTTCTTAGCTACTATTGGTGTTTATGGAATTGTAGCACTAATTGTTAGAATGGATGATTTTGGTTTTAAATTAATTAGAAAATCAAACAACACGGGTTTTCTAACTTCTTTAGGTAACACTTTGGTTAAAGCTCTACCTTATGTTATTAAGTTTTTAGGTTTTATAGGAACTATTGCTTTAATACTTGTTGCAGGTGGAATTTTTACTCACAATATTGATTATTTTCATCATTTTTTACCGCAAATTCCTGCTACATTAAAAGAAGTTATTTTAGGATTAACCATAGGGACATTAGCTTTCTTAGTTATTAGTCTTACCAAAAAGACGATTCAATTAGCAAAAAAATAAATATAAAAAAAGCTCGAAACAACTCGAGCTTTTTTTATTAATGCATCCAAAAACGATTGCTTTTCTTTTCTTTTCCAGCAAACTTAGTTAATTTGTAAGTCAACGAAAACATTACATATTGCTTTAAAACAGTATTTTCTTCATCAGTAATTGCAGTTGGAGAAATAGTTCTAGTTGCACTTACATTTTGATTTAAAACATCATACATTTTTACTTTTGCTAAAAATCTATCATTGTAAAAATTATATCCTAAACTTAAATTCCACAAATAAAAGTCTTTTTGAAAACCATTGGCAATATTAGAGTTATAATTATAACCAAAATCACTACCTATTAAGAAGTTTTTAGGCCAATAGCTCGTGATTTCTAATTTTGCATTATGTCTAAAATTTTGAGCTTCATCAATAATATAATTTTTATATGACGTTCTATTATTAATGTAAGTATAAGAAGGCTCAATTGTAATTAAATCTTCGATAGACCAACTTAAACTTGCTCTTGGTCTTAAATTAATTCCTCTTGCTTCATATAAAACTGCATTTGTTAAACCTTTATCAAAGTTAAAATCGCTTGTCATAGAAACTCGGTAACGGAAGGTTCTTTTTTCTTTTTTAAATTGTCTCGAAAAAGATATTCCTAAATAACCTGAATAAGATTCGTCTATATTTTGAAAAGTAGTAGTTGCCTTAAAATCATTGTCGTAAGTTGTTGATGATACCACTTGATATTTATTATAATCTCCTCCACTCCAAATAAACATTCCTGAGCGTGTTGCAAAATCGAAATTATTGAAATTCATGTAGAATGAATAATTTTCATTTGGCTTTAAATCGGGATTACCAGTAATTGTATTTAACGGATTACTCAAATCTTCAAAAGGCAACAATTGATTTGCAGTAGGAAGATTCACTTTGTAATCGGCATTAAAATAAATTGATTTAGATTTTGCAAAACTATATCTCAAATTTGCTCTCATATATGGCAACATATGATTACTATTTAAAACAGTTTCTTGTGTCCTATAATTTGATTTGTTGTAATAATTTACAACATCTGGACCAAAAGAGAAGAATCCTCTTAAATTCTTTTTATTTAATTGCAATTCTACTCTTGGACTAACGGTTTGTTTATTGGAAACAATGTTGCTAGTTAAAGGATCGTTTATTAAATCGTAATCTCCAATTGCTGAATTAAAATCTCTTGTCATTTTATCGCGAACCGATTTATTAATTCCGTAAGTTCCACTAATTCCAAGTGAAAGTGAATCGGTAATGGGTTCGTTATATTCTAATCCAAATTGATATTCATTGTTTCGATCTAAATCTTTTACAAATTGGTTTCTTTCATCGTCAGTATTACCTGACTGATAAAAAGTTGTTTTATTGTAAATGGAGGCTTCATCGTTTGATTCTTTGTTATTTACATCAAAATTTGCCGAAATACTTCTACCCTTTCTCTTTAATTTTCTAACTAAATAAAGATTGTTCTTAAAATTTACCATATCGCTTGTAGTAAATTCGTTCGAAACATTATCGTTTAATAATGTATTTTGACTGTCTTCTGTTGTTCTATAACTATCATATCTGTTTTTAGAATGAGCTGTTTGTAAATTTGGATTAAAGAATAAGGTTGTAGTAGAATCTATTTTTATTTCGAATTGAAATCCTAAATTATGTCCGTTTGATAGTGTGTTTGAATTAGAATTCGATTTAGTTAACGTATTTCCATCATTTAAAAGATTTATTCTTTCTGTTCTATTTTTATTGTTAGTTTCAGAATTTGAAAAATAGTAATTTAAGTTAGGATCTATTTTTTTATTAAACCATTCATCGGCATAATTTAAACCTATCATACTGGATTGTGTAATTCCTTTGTCGCTACCAAAACGCATTCCGTTAACTTGAAAAGTACCGTTCCCGCTGATCCAAACATTTCTATTTCTTCCTCCTCCCATATTATCAAAAATTTCATCCATAGAAAAACCAGTAGAATTTATGTTATTTGAAGAAGCCAATACACTAATTTTCTGCGGACCTTTAAAATAATTAATTAGCAAACTAGATTCGTATCTATCATTGGTTCCATAACCTGCATTTACTCTTCCGAAAAGTCCTTTATTTTTATCTTCGTCTATAGTTAAGTTTATAGTTTTTTCATCGGAACTTGCATTTTTACCTGTTAGTTCTTCTTTTTTTGTTTTAGTATCTGTAACTTGAACTTTATTTATAATTTCTGCAGGCAAATTTTGAGTTGCTATTTTTCCATCTTTTCCAAAAAATGGTTTACCATTAACTAAAATATTGTTTACTTCTTTTCCGTTAACAGTTATTTTTCCTTCTTCATCAATTTCAACACCCGGAAGTTGCTTTAACAACTTTTCTACATTTGCATCGGGTGCAACTTTAAAAGATGAAGCATTAAATTCTAAAGTATCTGTTTTTATTCGAATTGGTGGTGCTTCCGATTTTACCACAACTTCATTTAATGCTGCTACATTTTCACTAAGTTTTAAAATACCTAAATCTAAATTACTAGTTAAACTTGGAATTTTTTTTTTGAATTCTTTATAGCCTGCATAAGAAATTTTTAACTCGACAGGATAATTAATAGAAACTAAATTAAAACTGAAATTCCCTTTTGAATTACTAATGGTGTAATCGACTACAGTTGAATCTGAAACTTTTGTAAAATAAACAGTTGCCGATTCTAAAGGAAGATTACTTTCTTGATCTACAATGCTTCCATTAATTGATACTTTATTTTGGCTAACAACTAAATGAGTTACTAAAAAAAAGAACAAAACTAAGATGCGCATAAAAAAATAGGTTACTTGTCGTTATAAATAAACATATAACTGCAAATAACCCAATTTATTATTTGATTAAAAAAATTCTTACGAAAAGATTAACAATTTACTTTATTTCTGTCTGAAATAAATATCAATTGGTACCCCAGAAAAATTATAAATATCACGTAATTTATTCTCTATAAATCTTTTATACGGATCTTTTATATATTGAGGTAAATTTGCAAAGAACACAAACTGAGGTGTTGGCGTTGGCAATTGCATGCAATATTTAATTTTAATATATTTTCCTTTTATAGCCGGTGGCGGAGTGTGTTCAATAATAGGCAACATTGTTTCATTGAACTTAGAAGTAGCAATACGCTGCTTTCTATTTTCGTAGACTTCTACAGCCATTTCTAAAGCTTTTAATAAACGTTGTTTTGTTAAAGCAGAAACGAAAATAATAGGCACATCAGTAAAAGGTTCAATTTCTTTTCTAATTATTGCTTCATATTCTTTAGCACTATTAGTATCCTTATCTACTAAATCCCATTTATTTACTAAAATAACAACACCTTTACGGTTTTTTTGTGCTAACCAAAAAATGTTTTGATCTTGACTTTCGAATCCTCTGGTTGCATCAATCATTAAAATACAAACATCAGAATGTTCAATAGCTCTAACCGATCGCATTACAGAATAGAATTCTAAATCTTCCTTTACTTTTGCTTTTCTACGAATTCCTGCAGTATCGACTAATTTAAATTCGAAACCAAAACGATTATAAGTGGTATCAATCGCATCACGAGTTGTTCCTGCAATATCAGTAACCACAAAACGATCTTCTCCAATTAAAGCGTTAATAAAAGAAGACTTACCTGCATTTGGTCTTCCTACCACTGTAAATCTTGGTAACGGATTTTCTTCTTCTTCAACTTCAGGCATTTCTGGTAAAACCTCAACTAATTTATCTAAAAGTTCACCTGTTCCACTTCCGTTCATTCCAGAAATTGTAAAATATTCTCCTAAACCTAAAGAATAAAATTCTACCGCATCTGCTGCACGCATAGCATTATCAACTTTGTTAACTACCAAAATAACAGGTTTGGTAACTTTACGCAATAATTTTGCAACAGTATCATCCATTGGTGTAATACCTTCTTCAACATCTACAACAAATAAAATAGCATCAGCTTCGTCAATTGCCAACTCAACTTGACGGCGAATTTCTCCTTCAAAAACATCATCAGAACCTACGATATATCCACCAGTATCAATTACAGAAAACTCTTTTCCATTCCATTCACTTTTTCCATAATTACGATCTCTTGTAACACCACTTACCGAGTCTACAATAGCATCGCGACGCTTAATTAAGCGGTTAAAAAAAGTTGATTTTCCAACATTAGGTCTTCCTACTATGGCTACAATATTGTTCATCTTGTTATTTTTGAGTCTGCAAAGATACTTTTAAAATTTTGAATTATGAATTTTGAGTTATGAGTTTTAGGTTATTAGTTAAGTTATGGAGTTGTTTATGCGTTAATTTGTTAGGTTTTTCACTTTTTACTTTTCACTTTTTGTTTCAATTCGCATTAGCGATTGAGCCAAATACCATGTATTAGCGAAAGCGCGACCCGAAATATTTTGAGGGAAATGTCAACAATTTAAAAAAATTAGTATTTTAGTCTTAAATCTATTTACATGCAACCCGAAAAAGAACTTCAATTAAGATTATGTTTTTACAAAACCAGCTCAAAAAGTATTGAAGATATTTTAAAATCTTGTGAGACATTGAAAGATGAAGTGGCACCCGATTTTCATATTAAATATGTTGACCATCACATTTGGTTAAATATAGGTGTAAGAAAAAGAGAAAAACATTCACCGCATTTACATGTTGAACTCGACAAAATGGAAGATGGCAATACTGCTGTTAATGGGCTATTTGGTCCTGATCCTGTTTTATGGACAATGTTTATGTTTTTACATTTCATTGTGGCTGGGATTTTTATCATTTCTTTAATGATTGCTTATTCTAAATGGACACTAAATCAAAATTTTGGATTTGATATTGTGATTATGACACTTATGATTGGCTGCTGGGCTGCATTGTATTACATTGCGAGAACCATGAGAAGAAAAGGAATTCCGCAAATGCATGAACTTGAAGCTTTAATGGATAGAATTTTAAGTTAGAGAAAAAAATACACACCATATTCTTTTTAACTGTATTTATACTACTTCAAACAGTAGGCATATTTTATTTTGCTACGGTTTCGCATAAAATTTTTAAAAAAATTGCGGAATCTAATAAAAACCCTCATTTAGTTGTTTACAAAACAATTTCTAAAAAAGATTATTTCGCGATGAAAATTGCTGATCACGAAATTGTTATGGATGAAGAACTTTATGACATCTTGGAAGAAACTTTTGTGGGTGATTTTATAAAACTAAAATGGTTATACTAAAATTTTTGTGATGTAAATTTACAAAGAAAAGATATTCAAGATGGATTTTATTGATTTTTACGAGAAATGTTAGGTATTACCTCTGATTTTGCTATTACTTCTATTGAGAAAGATGAAGAAAA
>JACXVH010000289.1 GCA_014763515.1 Flavobacteriaceae bacterium | reverse complement strand
GAGATTTTAGAATATACATCTGAAGATGAAATTGCTGTTTGTAACTTAGCTTCAATTTCATTACCAATGTTTGTGGAAGATGGAAAATTTAACCACCAATATTTATATGATGTAACAAAACGTATTACACGTAACTTAAACAAGGTAATTGATAGAAATTACTATCCGGTTGAAGAAGCACGTAATTCAAATATGCGTCACCGACCTGTTGGATTAGGTGTTCAAGGCTTAGCTGATGCTTTTATTTTAATGCGTTTGCCATTTACAAGCGATGAAGCAAAACAATTGAATCAAGAAATCTTCGAAACAATATACTTTGCAGCTGTTACGGCTTCAATGGAATTAGCAAAAGAGGAAGGACCGTATTCAACTTTTGAAGGTTCGCCTATTTCTCAAGGAGAGTTCCAATATAACCTTTGGGGATTAAACGACTCTGATTTGTCTGGTCGTTGGGATTGGACTTCATTAAGAAAAGAAGTAATGGAACATGGTGTACGTAACTCATTATTATTGGCACCAATGCCAACAGCTTCTACTTCTCAAATCTTAGGAAACAACGAAGCATTTGAACCATACACTTCTAATATTTATACCCGTAGAGTATTATCGGGTGAGTTTATTGTGGTTAATAAACATCTTTTACACGATTTAGTTTCATTAGGTCTTTGGAATGAAGATTTAAAACAAGAAATTATGCGTAATAATGGTTCTATCCAAAATATTGATGTTATTCCACAAGAAATAAAAGATTTGTATAAAACAGTTTGGGAAATGAGTATGAAAGACATTATTGATATGTCTCGCCAACGTGGATATTTCATTGACCAATCGCAATCTTTAAATTTATTTATGGAAGGTGCTACCATGGCAAAATTAACATCAATGCACTTCTATGCTTGGAAAAGCGGTCTAAAAACAGGTATGTATTACTTACGAACAAAAGCAGCTGTTGATGCCATTAAGTTTACTTTAAATAATGATAAAAAAGCACAACCAAAGCCAGAAGTAGAAGCTAATGCAGTGAATGTTGAAGCTGAAGGAATGAGCGCTGCCGAATTTAGAGCAATGCTTGAGCGCTCTAAAAACGCTGGTCCAGAAGATTGTGAAATGTGTGGTTCTTAATTTCTTAGATAAAAGAAAATAGACTTTAAATTGTCATTTCGAACGGAGTCGAGTAATCTTTAGATTTACATCTGTTTGAAATGGCAATTTTTCATATACAATTAATTAACTTTGAACCACAAGTAATAAACCAAAAACTTGAAAATCATGATGCAATGGGAACAACTATTGTCGTTAAAACGACAAGGCGATACTTCAAAAAGACTACGAAAAGAACAAGACGATACACGCTTAGGTTTTGAAGTCGACTACGATCGCGTAATATTCTCTTCTGCTTTTCGCAGTTTGCAAGATAAAACACAAGTCATTCCTTTGTCTAAGACCGATTTTGTTCACACCCGATTAACACACAGTTTGGAAGTTTCTGTAGTTGGGCGTTCCCTTGGCCGTTTAGTAGGTAAAAAGATTTTAGAAAAATATCCTCATTTAGCTGAAATTCATGGTTATCAAATGAATGATTTTGGTGCTATTGTAGCTGCTGCTGCTTTAGCACACGATATCGGGAATCCGCCGTTTGGACATTCTGGTGAAAAAGCGATCGGAGAATATTTCAAAACGGGAAATGGTCAACAATTTAAAGATAAATTAACCGATAAAGAATGGCAAGATCTAATTGATTTTGAAGGAAATGCTAATGGCTTTTCAGTAGTTTCATCATCGCGTGAAGGAGTTGAAGGTGCTTTGCGATTAACGTATGCTACTTTAGGTGCTTTTATGAAGTATCCAAAAGAAAGTTTACCTAAAAAGCCAACTTCAAAAATTTGTGATAAAAAATATGGTTTTTTTCAACAAGATAAGAAATTCTTCAAAGAAGTAGCAGAAGAATTGGGCTTAATTCCTAATAAAACAGGTAATGATATAGGCTATGAAAGACATCCTTTGGCTTATTTAGTTGAAGCAGCAGATGATATTTGTTACACTATTATCGATTTTGAAGATGG
>JACXVH010000288.1 GCA_014763515.1 Flavobacteriaceae bacterium | reverse complement strand
GTTTTTGGAACAACAGAACCAATATATTTTTGAACTAGTTCAGGGTGATTTTGAATAGCTTCAGAAATAGAACAGAAAATAATTCCTTTTTCTGCTAAAGTCTTTTTAAAAGTTGTTGCCACCGAAACGGAATCCATAACAATATCAACGGCAACGCCAGCTAATTGCTTTTGCTCATCGATAGAAATTCCCAACTTGTTGAAAGTTTCCAATAACTCAGGATCAACCTCATCTAAACTTTCATATTTGTCTTTTTTCTTTGGTGCCGAATAATATGAAACTGCTTGAAAATCTGGCTTTTCGTAATGCACATTTGCCCATTCTGGTTCCGTCATTTCATTCCAAATGCGAAAAGCTTCTAAACGCCACTCGGTCATCCATTCTGGTTCGTTTTTCTTTTTTGAAATGGCACGAACAATTTCTTCATTTAAACCCGCAGGAAATGTTTCCGATTCTATATCAGTATAAAATCCGTATTCATATTCCTTCGACGCTAATTCTTCTTTTAAATGTTCTTCTGTATATTTTGACATATTTGTTCTAATGTTGAAAGTTAAATGTTATAAAGTGGTGTTTAGATACTTTATTAATCCACTTATCAATTTTGAAATATCATTTACTTTAATTTTTAGTTCTTCAAAATTCTCTTTTGAAATATAATTCAAATCAAACGCTAAATAAAGTTGCGAACGAAACTCACCAGCTGAAGCCTTTGCTATATACAAAAATCGGATAAACTCTTTTGTCGTTTCTCTTTCAAATCCTTCAGCAATATTAGATGATATTGAAATACTTGACCTTCTTATTTGTTCTCTTAATCCAAAATCTTTCGAAAAGTTTTCATTCCTATTTGTTAAAAGATAAATATCTGCGTTTAATTCTCTTGCTTTTTGCCAAGCAATAATTTCTTCAAAAGAATTAATTTTAGCCATTACATTTAACTCTTAAACTTTAAACTTTACAACTTAAAGCGAAAACGATTCCCCACATCCACATGTTCTATTGGCATTTGGATTATTAAAAACAAATCCTTTTCCGTTTAAACCTCCAGAATATTCAAGAGTGGTACCTATCAAGTATAAAAAGCTTTTTTTATCAACCAAAATCTTAACACCATTGTCTTCAAACAATTTATCTTCTTCGTTTTTATGGTTATCAAACTTCAATTCATACGACAAACCACTACAACCTCCGCTTTTTACTCCTACGCGTATAAAATCGTTAGTTGCATCAAATCCATCTTCGGTCATCAATTCGATGGCTTTCTTTTTTGCTGAATCCGATACTTTAATCATAGTTATTTTGATTTTGTCTAAATTAATTGCAAAGATAATTTATAAATTGCTATTTACAATAAACGATAACATTTTTATAACTTATTACATAATAGAAAAAGCTTATCGAATAAGATGATTAAAATTTGTAACTTGCAACAAATAATTACTTTATGAAAATTTATCCTATTGAAGCTGGTAATTTTAAATTAGATGGAGGTGCTATGTTTGGTGTGGTGCCAAAGAGTATTTGGAACAAAACCAATCCCGCAGATTCAAATAACCTTATTGATATTGCTGCACGTTGTATGTTAATTGAAGACAGTAACCGATTAATTTTAATCGATACTGGAATGGGTAATAAACAGTCGGATAAGTTTTTTGGATATTATTCTCTTTGGGGAGATTTTTCTTTAGAGAAATCACTTAAAGAAAAAGGATTTCATCCAGATGATATTACCGATGTTTTTATGACGCACTTGCACTTCGACCATTGTGGCGGTAGTGTGAATTGGAATAAAGACAGAACAGGTTATGAAGTTGCGTTTAAAAATGCACGCTATTGGACGAATGAAAATCATTGGGAATGGGCAACAATTCCTAATGCTCGTGAAAAAGCTTCTTTTTTACATGAGAATATAATTCCAATGCAAGAAAGTGGCCATTTGCATTTTATTTCAAGACCGGAAAGTGGTTTTTCTGAAACTTCTGAATTAGATTTTGGCATTTTCTTTGCAGATGGTCATACCGAAAAACAAATGTTGCCACATGTAAACTATAATGGAAAGACGATAGTTT
>JACXVH010000287.1 GCA_014763515.1 Flavobacteriaceae bacterium | reverse complement strand
CGTTAGCTGCAAGGCTATAACGACAACAACCAAGAAAATTAGCAACAAAATATGTCAGCAATAAACTTAACTGAATTATTTAACACAAGAATTTTTAGAATTCCAGACTACCAAAGAGGTTATGCTTGGGAAGACAAGCAACTTGGTGAACTTTGGGACGACCTTGATGAAATCCCAACTATAAATGGTGAATTAAAAAAACACTATACAGGGACAATTTTTCTTGAAGAAACAAAACCAGCGGAAACCGAAAGTTGGTTGTCAAATGTGAAATTTTTCAATGTCGTTGACGGACAGCAAAGGCTGACAACTATCAGTATTTTGTTATATGAGCTTCTGAAAGCTACCGAAATCGGTTATGCCGAGAAGAAAAAGGACAAACTAATTGAAACATTCATCTACGAATCAAATATGTCAGGTGAAAGCAAAGTATACAAATTCAGCTATGCTTTTACAGACAAAAACTATAACTTTTTACTTCATACTATTTTCGAAGATAAAAAGGTAGTTCTTAATCAAGGACACCTAAATCATTATACAAAGAATTTAGCAAATGCTAAAAGTTTCTTTCAAGAGAAAATTTCAAAACTTGATGTCGAACAAAAAAACTTATTGTTTAAAAAAATCTCCACAGCACTTCAATTTGATATTAGAACAATTGAGAAAGATTTAGACGTTCAAGCAGTGTTTGAAACTATGAACAACAGAGGCAAACCGCTTTCAACTCTCGAAAAACTAAAAAACAGACTTATTTATCTAACCGAAAAACTCACAAGTCCTGTTGAAGACAAAAAGGTTTTACGAAAAAAAATAAATGACGCTTGGGGAAAAATCTATACTTGTTTAGCACAAAATCCTGAACAAATTCTTGATGAAGACGTGTTTTTATCAGCACATTTATCCTTGTATAGAAAACCGGTAGAATCTACATTTTCAGAGAAAGTTGCAGAAGAAAAAGTTTTTCAAATGTTCTGTAACAAGCCAGAAAAATATGATTTAGATGAAAGTGGCAAAAAAGAAGAACCTATTACTTACAATAAAATAGATGATTACATCTTAAAACTTTCAGAATTAGCACCAATTTGGTATCAAGTTCACAATTCAAATTCTAAATTGATAAAGCGAATTTTAACTCTTGACAGCCGTAAAGACATCAAAATATTTCTTGCAATAATTCTCCTAAAATCAAATGACACTTTAACTCAAACAAAAACATTTGAGAATTTAGAAAGGATTCTATTTAGGAATCGTGTTCCTGGAATTTGGATTATGGACGAAAGGACTACTGCATCTTGGGCAAGAGATATTTACAATGAAGAAGACACAATTGAAGGGATAAACAAAAAGCAAGAAGATCTCTTAAACACAATTGTTGTTATTCCAAATATTATAAAATCATTCAAATCTTTATTCACCTATGAAAGAGGTGCAAAAGGATTTCATCGTTGGGGAGCCTTGAAATACTTCTTATTTGAATATGAGGAGTATCTAAAACAAAAAGCAAAAGAAACCAACGACAAAGTAACGATAGACGACTTTTATGAAACAACAATTGAGCACATTATTCCTCAACAATTTTGGGACAATTGGCAAAACACGGTGAACAGTTTCACAGATGGTTTAGCAGCGGACGACATAGAGCAAGCGAGAAAAGTTCTAATAAATACGCTTGGTAACTTAACAATTCTTAAAAATGGAAAAAATTCTTCATTGGGTAATAAAAGTTGGAAAGACAAGAAAGAACGATTTAGAACAGGCTCATACAACGAAATAGACATAAGTTCGCACGATACTTGGACAAAAGAAAAAATTGCGGAACGTGGAAATAAGATGCTTAAATTTCTTGAAACAAAAATTAACGGACTAAATTTTACAGAAGACGACATTGAAAAAACATTATTTTATGAAGACTATATCATCAACAAAATATACGACAGAAGCCCAGCAGCTAACAGCGGTTTGGCGTAATGGCGGGTTCAGTGCTTCGTATGACAGTTTTATGGTAGGTTCAAGTTCAGTTCTTCGATTGAACTTTTGTGCTAAAAATCCGCCACTACGCCAAGCCGCAAACCGTTG
>JACXVH010000286.1 GCA_014763515.1 Flavobacteriaceae bacterium | reverse complement strand
TACCGCTGCTGGATATCAAGAAACTCAAGTACCACATTTAGTGAATGAAGCTTCTGGATTTGGAACAGGACAATTACCAGATAAAGAAGGACAAATGTACTTCGTAGGAGAAGATAATTTATATTTAATTCCAACTGCAGAAGTTCCTGTAACTAATATTTATCGTGATGTTTTGTTAAACGAAAGCGATTTACCAATTCTTGTAACAGGATATACGCCTTGTTTCCGTAGAGAAGCGGGTTCGTATGGCGCTCACGTTCGCGGTTTAAATCGTTTACATCAATTTGATAAAGTAGAGATCGTTCGCATTGAGCATCCTGAGAAATCTTATGAAGCTTTAGACGGAATGGTAGAGCATGTAAAAGGAATTATGCGAGAATTGAAATTACCGTATAGAATTTTACGCTTATGTGGTGGTGATATGAGTTTTGCGTCTGCTTTAACTTATGATTTCGAAGTGTTTTCAACAGCACAAGACCGTTGGTTAGAAATTTCATCAGTTTCAAACTTTGAAACCTTCCAAGCGAATCGTTTAAAACTACGTTTTAAAGACAAAGTACAGGATTCGACATTATCAACTAATCGTTAATCTTATCCAAATCATGCACTATTTTAACGCAAATGTGTTAACTTAGTGCATTATTGTTTTATGAAAAGAATTCTCATCATATTTTTATTTGTTTCCCAAAACGTTTTGTTTGCGCAAAACGAACAATTGGCATTAGATTATGTTGAAACAGGACAATATGAAAAAGCTATTACTCTTTTAGAGACAATTTTAGAAAAACAACCAACTAATTATTATTATTTTGATAAACTTTTAACTTGTTATCATCAAACGGAACAATTTGAAAAAGCGCTTAACCTAATTCAATTGAGATATAAAAAATACAACCAACCACAACTTTTAATTGAGGAAGGCTATATCTATCAATTGAAAGACGACAAACAAAAAGCTGAAAAAAAATACAACGAAGCACTTAATAAAATTTATGAAAACCCGAACTATGCATATAATTTGGGAGCTACATTTCAAAACAAAACCTTACTTAATTGGGCATTACAAGCTTATGAGTTAGGTCAAAAAGAAAACCCAAAACTTACTTTCGATTATCAAACGGCTATTATTTATGGTCAGATGGGAAATTTAGAAGGTATGGTAAACAAATTGTTAGATTTCGCATATAATGATCCATCCAACACTCCAAATGTTCAAAATTATTTTTCAAGATTTCTTTTAGAAAACACTTCTGAAACATTTCAAAATGATTTAAAAAAAGCACTGCTAATTCGAACACAAAAAACACCCGATGTGTATTGGAATGAATTTTTAAGTTGGTTTTACGTGCAGCAAAAAGATTTTGGTAAAGCATTCATTCAAGAAAAAGCAGTTTACAAACGAAATCCCGAAACTTTAAATAATATTATTGCTTTGGGACAAATGGCTATAGAAGACGATCAAAAAGAAACAGCACAATCAATTTTTAGTTTCATTTTAGAAAACACACAAGACATTGGTTTACAAATTAAAGCCAATGAATTTTTAATGCGAATTAAAATTGAGGCAAGTGAAAAAACTGAATATCCAAAGATTAAAGAAGAACTCAATCTTTTGCTTAAAAAATTCGGAATTTCACCTTATTCGTTAGACTTACAATTATTGACAGCTAATTTTGAATGTTTTTACCTGAACAATCCTAATGAAGCTTCGCAATTATTGAACAAATCATTAGAATTACCACTTAATCCAAGACAAATTGCTACCGTTAAATTAGAATTGGCGGATATTTTACTGTACAGTGAAAAATTTAACCAAGCCATTTTATTTTATGCTCAAGTGGAAGATAATATGAAAAATGATGAAATGGCGCATGAAGCAAGTATGAAAATGGCGAAAGCCAATTATTTTAAAAACGATTTCGATTGGGCGTTACAACAAGTAAAAGTCTTAAAACAATCGTCTAGTTTATTAATTGCTAATGATGCTTTAGAATTGTTTTTATTAATTCAGGATAACTCAGTTGAAGATAGTTTACGAAAAGCGTTGACAGCCTTTTCAAAAGCCGATTTAAAATTATACCAAAAGAAAAAAACGGATGCTTTACAAGAATTTAAAAAGATTTTAATTGATTATAAAGACGATCGAATTGCTGATGAAACGCTTTTAAAAATTGGAAAAATCCAACAAGATTTAAAACAATACACCGAAGCAATTATAAGTTTTAACGAAATTATCGAAAAACATGCTGATGGCGTTTTTATAGATGAAGCATTATACTTTTCAGCCGAAATTTACAGGCGATTTCTCGATAATCCTGAAAAAGCTAAAGCTTTGTATGAAAAGATAATTTTCAATCACCAGGACAGTATTTACTTTACCGAATCGCAACGTCAATATAGACTTTTAAGAGGCGATACAAACATTTAGGAAATAAATTTATAAACAAATAAACGAATAACAAACAGACATGATTATATATAACGTAACCATAAATATAGATGAAACTGTTCACGACAAATGGATAGACTGGATGCGCAACAAACACATTAACGATGTTTTAACAAACACATTAACGATGTTTTGGAAACAGGATTATTCATAAGCGCACGATTGGTAAAAGTATTAGTCGATGAAGACATGGGTGGTGTTACCTATTCGGTTCAATATTTATCGCCATCGCGTGAAAATTTAGAATTGTATTACAAACATCATGCACCAAGATTACGCCAAGAAGGATTAGAATTATTTGCCGATAAAATGTTGGCTTTTAGAACCGAATTGGAAGTAATGAATGAATTTTTCCACGAAAGCAACTAAAATGAGTGTAAAAGCCAAAAAACATTTAGGTCAGCATTTTCTTACCGATGAAAATATTGCAAAAAAAATTGCCGATAGTTTAACGCTAAATGGTTATAAAAAAGTTTTAGAAATTGGTCCAGGAATGGGTGTTTTAACCAAATATCTCTTAGAAAAACCCATCGAAACTTTCGTCATTGAAATCGATACCGAATCGGTTGAATATTTAGAAGCACATTACTTAAAGTTACGTGGCAATATCATTTCAAAAGATTTTTTAAGATACAATTTAAACGAAGTTTTCAATCACGAACCTTTCGCTATCATTGGAAATTTTCCTTATAATATTTCCTCACAAATTGTTTTCAAAACACTTGAAATGAGAGATCAAATTCCAGAATTTTCGGGAATGTTCCAAAAAGAAGTAGCTGAACGCATTTGTGAAAAAGAAGGAAGCAAAACGTACGGAATTCTTTCGGTTTTAACACAAGCTTTTTATGATGCCGAATATTTATTTACGGTTCATGAAAATGTTTTTAATCC
>JACXVH010000285.1 GCA_014763515.1 Flavobacteriaceae bacterium | reverse complement strand
AAAACAACTTTTTATTCCAACTTCGAAGTTCAGTTAGCTAATTATCTAAACGCTACACGTGGATTTAAAATAAATCCGAACAATATTATGAACACGCGTAGTACCGAAATGAGTTTGTATATTATTTCTCAATTATTACTAAAAAAAGATGATTTGGTTTTGGTTGGCGATTTGAGTAATTATGCTGCCAACATGATTTTTCAGCAAGTTGGAGCAAAAATTAAAACCATTAAAACAGATGATTTTGGTTTGAACATAGAACAAATTGAAAAAATTTGTAAAAAAGAAAAAATACGAAGTATTTATGTTTGTTCTAACAGACATTATCCTACAACAAATTCCTTAAGTCCTGAAAGAAGATTACAATTGTTAGAATTGGCAAACCAATACAAATTTGCAATCATTGAAGACGATTTTGATTACGATTTTCAGTTTGTAGGAACTGCAAAGATTCCCTTAGCAAGTTCAGACACAAACGGCCAAGTAATTTATTTAGGAAAATTAGGACAATCGCTTTTCCCAAGTTTTCAAACGGGTTTCGTTGTGGCGCCTAAAAATTTAATTTTAGAAGCTAAAAATTACTTAAAAATTTTGGATAAGCAAGGTGATTTAATTCAAGAACAAATGCTTTCGGAATTAATTTATGAAGGGGAAATTCACCGACTAATTAAAAAGAATATCCTTATTTATGAAAAACGTTTGGAATTTTTATGCCAACTTCTAGACCAACATTTTAAAGATAGTATCACTTATAAAAAGCCGAATGGTGGACTTGCGATTTGGTTAGAATTTACTCAAAAAATCTCGTTGGTTAAACTTGCTGAAGAAACTTTAAAACTCGATCTACATTTACCAAAGAAGATCTTGTATCAAGATAAGAAAGTTTGTGCCATTCGATTTGGTTTCGGACAATTAAACGAAGAAGAATTAGAAATTGCTATTCATAAATTAAAAGTCGCATATGATAACGTAGTAAAATAAAAAAGTCCTGTTTTATTAACAGGACTTTTTATTATAAATGTGTTAATTTTAATTTAATCAGCCAAAACAATAACTTTATTGTCTTGCATTTCTATAGTACCAGAAGTAATTGGCAACCAATAATTTTGCTCATTTACTTTATTAAACTTAGAAGCAAATTCTTTCTCAATTTTAATATTTTGAGCATTTATTTTTACGTTCCCTTTAGTTAATAATGACACAATTGGTGCGTGATTATTTAACATTTGGAATTCACCATTAACTCCAGGAACTGCTACTGAAGTAACTTCTCCTTTAAATAATGTTGCTTCGGGTGAAACTATTTCTAAAATCATTTTTTTCTAATTGATAATGAATAATTGACAATGAATAATTAATTGTAAATTATCAATTGTTAATTGTACATTGATTAAGCTTCTGCTAACATTTTCTCTCCAGCTTCAATAGCTTCTTCGATAGTACCTTTTAAGTTGAAAGCTGCTTCTGGTAAGTGATCTAATTCACCATCCATAATCATGTTAAACCCTTTGATAGTATCTTTAATATCTACTAATACTCCAGGAATACCAGTAAATTGTTCCGCAACGTGGAATGGTTGAGATAAGAAACGTTGTACACGACGTGCTCTAGCTACAGCTAATTTATCATCTTCTGATAACTCTTCCATACCTAAGATTGCAATAATATCTTGTAACTCTTTGTAACGTTGTAAAATCTCTTTTACTCTTTGCGCACAAGCATAGTGCTCTTTTCCTAAAATTTCTGGTGTTAAGATACGAGAAGTAGAATCTAATGGATCTACCGCTGGATAAATACCTAACTCAGCAATTTTACGAGACAATACTGTAGTAGCATCTAAGTGAGCGAAAGTTGTAGCAGGCGCCGGGTCAGTTAAGTCATCCGCAGGCACATATACCGCTTGTACTGAAGTAATTGATCCTCTTTTTGTTGAAGTAATACGCTCTTGCATTGCACCCATCTCAGTAGCTAATGTAGGTTGGTAACCTACCGCTGAAGGCATACGACCTAATAAAGCCGATACCTCAGAACCTGCTTGTGTAAAACGGAAGATATTATCAACGAAGAATAATACATCTTT
>JACXVH010000284.1 GCA_014763515.1 Flavobacteriaceae bacterium | reverse complement strand
TAGTTCTCAATTCTATGTTTCACTCGAAGACAACTTAATGCGTCTATTTGGGTCTGATAGAGTTGCAAAAATTATGGACCGTATGGGCTTAAAAGAAGGAGAAGTTATTCAACATTCGATGATGACAAAATCTATCGAAAGAGCTCAGAAAAAAGTAGAAGAAAACAACTTTGGTGTTCGTAAACGTTTATTGGAATATGATGATGTTATGAATGCACAACGTGAAGTAGTTTACAAACGTCGTCGCCATGCTTTACAAGGAGAACGTTTAAAAGTTGATTTAGCAAACATGATGTACGATACTTGTGAATTAGTAGTACAAAACAATAAATTAGCTGGTGACTTCAAAAACTATGAATTCGAATTAATTAGAATTTTCTCAATAAGTTCACCAATAACTGAAGCGGAATTCAACAAATTACAAGATCGCGAAATTATAGGAAAAACATATAAAGCAGTATTAGATCATTACACTGATAAAAACGGACGTAACGCTCAAGAAGCTTTCCCTATTATTAAAAATGTTTACGAAAACAATAACGGACAATATGAACGTATTGTTGTTCCTTTTACAGATGGAATTAAATCGTTAAATGTTGTTACAAACCTTGAAAAAGCTTACCAAACAGAAGCTAAATCATTAATTACTGATTTTGAGAAAAATGTAACATTAGCTATTATTGATGAAGCTTGGAAAAAACATTTACGTAAAATGGACGAATTGAAGCAATCGGTTCAGTTAGCGGTTCACGAGCAAAAAGATCCGTTATTAATTTACAAGTTTGAAGCGTTTCAGTTATTTAAAAAGATGTTAGACGGTGTAAACAAAGAAGTAATTTCTTTCTTATTTAAAGCCGATTTACCTTCACAAAATCCAAATACAATTAGCGAAGCTAAAGAAATAAAACAAAAAGAAAGTTATACTGAAAGCAAGGAAGAAGTTTTAAACACTGATGAAATTGCTTCGCGTAATCGTCAAGCTGGACAACAAGCTTCTCAACCACAACAACATGTTACAGAAACTATTGTTCGTGAAACTCCAAAAATTAATAGAAACGATACCGTTACTATAAAACATGTAATGAGTGGAAAAAGTGAAACTATGAAATTCAAAAAAGCTGAATCTATGTTAGCTTCAGGCGAATGGGTTTTAGTTGATTACCAAGCTTAAAATTTCATTTTAGATTTATAATTATAATCTCCAATTCATTTTTTTGAGTTGGAGATTTTTTATATTTGGAAAAATTTAAACCAGCACATGAAAAAAATCATTTTATCGGTTTTACTTATTCTAAGCATAAGTTTAACATTCGCACAAGATTTAGAAAATTTAAAAACAGAAGCTAACAAAGCCTATGTTGCTGGAGCAAAAATGGATTTTGATGCTATTTTTGAAACCACCTATCCAAAAGTTTTTGAAATTGTTTCGCAAGACATGATGAAAATGGCTTTTGATCAAATGTTTAATAATGTTGACTTTTCAATAAAACTTGTTCAAGTTGAACCCGATTTTAATTTTGGCGACTTTATAAAAATTGGCAATCAAACTTTTTGTATGATTCAGCACAACAATAAGATGATTATGACTTTTAATAATAAAGTTGATAATGCTAATATGATGGTCGATATTTTTAAATCTTCTATGAAAACTGAAAATGTAACATTTAACGAAGAAGAAAATGCGTTTCACATTACAATGCGTTCAACTTTAATTGGTGTCTCCGATGAATTAACAAATAACCAATGGAAATTCATTAATAAAGATGAAAACAACCAATTATCGAAAATGATTTTTAGCGAGGAAGTAATAAAAACATTAGGATTGTAAAAAAAAGACCTCAATTGAGGTCTTTTTTTTTATGCATCGGGGAATATTTTTCCAGTATTTAAAATTCCTTTTGGATCAAAAACTTGCTTAATTCCTTTCATCAATTGTAATTCAACTTCAGAGAAAACAATAGGTAAATAATTCTTTTGTACATAACCTATTCCGTGTTCTCCAGAAATTGTCCCCTTTAAAGATTTAGTTAATTCAAAAATTTCCACAATTCCTTTTGGGACTTCTGTTTGCCAAGCTTCATC
>JACXVH010000283.1 GCA_014763515.1 Flavobacteriaceae bacterium | reverse complement strand
AACAAAGTTAACTTTTAAGTGAGCAAATTCATTAAGTTTTACATAGGGTTTTAAAGTAGTAGCTACAGGTCTTTCTTCATGGTCAAGATAAACAAAAACTGTCATTTCATCTCCAATAAAGTATTCTTTTGGAACATACTTATTTGGTAATAAAACATCTTGTTCTTCATCTCCTAAGTACAAACCAACTTTTGTATTTCGTAAAACTTTTAAGGTATTGTATTGACCAATGTGCAACATAGTGTAAAAAATATGCCACAAAGGTAGTTAATTGATTTGGATATTTTAAATACCAATTTCCAATTGAAATCGAACATACCAATTATTTGTAACAGTACCAGAAAAATATTTCTTTTCATCAAAATTAATTTCTGCCTGTAATTTAAATGCATGCTCTCTTATATACTTAGTTACACCAAAACTGTACTGTTTCAAATCAGGTGTAAAAGGTTTTATTTCTTCATCAACAAATTGATTGGAAAAACGTCCAATAATTTCAAAATCATTAGAAAACAAATAACTCATTTGATAATCCATTCCGTATCCTCCGTAAACGTAATTGTATTCGGTAATATCATCGGGGTTGTAGCTCAACAACTCATCTGCATTTCTTTGCATGTAGGCCGACATAAAAGCAAATCCTTTATACTTAAATAGGGCATCTAAAAAAAACGATCGTAAAGTCTTGGGTTCATACAATAAGCTACCTAGTTGACCATTCGTACGAACCGCGTTGTTATTTTGCTCAAAAGCTGCAGATAACATTACTTTAGGTTTAGGTTCTCTAGCTAAATCACCTTCAAAATAAACACCATTATTACTAAATGAACCAAAAGGCAAAATTTCAATTTTTCCAGTTAAGGCTACACCATCATCGGAAGTCTTAGTCCAATTTCTACCTTCTCCTGTAGATATTGCTGTTTTAACATTGTATGAAAAAGCATCTTTGTTTTCATTTAGGTAATACGCCTGAAAACCAAAATCTCTATCAATTGTAAATCTTGCATTGTTAATGGTTCTATCGGTTAATTGAAGCGCACCCGATGAATTAACTCGTTGTCGATTTCCTGGCAATTTTGTTTGACCAAAAATTAAGTTCCAATGTTTATTTGGTCTATAATAAAAAGCTGCATCACGAATAATATTAATATTATCTCCATCTTGAATTACCCCAACGTCTCCTGGGGCAAATGATAATTGAATTACATAGATAAACTTAGGATTCCAAACATATCCATCGAATCGTAATCGCAAACGTCTTATTTGAGCTTCGTATCGATTATCCTCATTTTCTTCGCTTATGTATGTTACTCTGTTTTGCATACGAAACCTTATATTCAACTGAAATAAGCTATCAGCAGAAGTTACTCCTAATCCTTTACCAAAACTATAATAAGGTAAAGCTGCTAATCGTAATTCATTATTTTTTATGGTATCATTGTGTGTTTGAGAAAAACCAATACTTACAAAAAGGATGAAAATAATTTGATATAAACGCTTCATTTGTGTGCTGTTGCTGTTTGAAGGCGCAAAAATAAAATATTTAATTCATTAATCTAATCTTTAATTACCTTTGTAAAAAAAATAAACATGTCAAACACATATATCGGATATCATTTTAAAGTAGAACCAAAAGAACCTGGAACAGAAATTTTAATTGCCGAGTTAGGAGAATTGGATTTTGAGAGTTTCATAGAAACAGAAGAAGGAGTTTCTGCTTACATCCAAAAAGATTTTTGGAAAGAGAATATTTTGGATGATATTTACATCCTTCAAAATCCTGAATTTAAAATTTCGTACACGATTGAAGACATTGAACAAGTGAATTGGAACGAAGAATGGGAAAAAAACTTTAACCCAATCGATGTTGACGGGAAATGTTATGTTCGCGCACCTTTTCATGAAAAATCAAATGCCGAATATGAAATTGTAATTGAACCAAAAATGAGTTTTGGTACTGGACATCATGAAACTACACACATGATTATTCAACATCTTTTAGATACTGATTTAAAAGATAAAAAAACCTTAGACATGGGTTGCGGAACTGCTATTTTAGCCATTTTGGCGGAAATGAAAGGCGCA
>JACXVH010000282.1 GCA_014763515.1 Flavobacteriaceae bacterium | reverse complement strand
TGCTGCTTTTGATGGTTTACAAATTTATTTGAAAGAAAATGGAAATCCTGGATTAATTGACGGTTATACACCAGAACAACGTTTCTTTATTTCTTGGGCAACAATCTGGAGAACTAAAATGCGTGACGAAGCAATTAAAAATCAAGTAAAAACAGATCCACATTCGCCAGGAATGTATAGAGCTAGTGAACCATTAAAAAATATGGATGCTTTCTATAAAACTTTTGGTGTTAGGGAAGGAAATGGTATGTATGTAAAACCAGAAGATCGTGTAAAAATTTGGTAAAATTTTTATAAAATAGATTCATAAAAAAGCCCAACAAAATGTTGGGCTTTTTGTTTAATAAGTTAGTGGCTATTTTGATTTTAATCTTTCATCAATAGGTAATTTTATAAACTCAATAATTTCAACTTTACCAAAATCTTTAAATAATGGATTTAGGATGTAGTTAAATTCAAATCCTACTATTGTAGAAGGTACTTTTAAAGCAAAAAACTCTCTATTCTTAGCCAAATTTGTGAAAATTGAAGTTGTTTTAGAAGAATATGGATATTGATTCCATTTTTCTGGAAGCTTTTCCAATTCTTCAATTATAAAATCATCAGGGATTTTAATTTTAGCAATTAAAATTTCTTTTGGTAACAACCCAATGTTTTCCGAATGGACATAATATTCAAGTAAAGCTAAAGAAATATTTTCAGAACAATAAACAGCTCTTGTACCAATTTCATTCCATCTCCCTCCTACTTGTTCAGCTCCAATTCCTGAAAGAGTAGAGTCTTTATACTTTAAATTTGCGATTCTAAATACAATCATTAACTATAGACGTTATGTTGTATTCTGTAAATTTCATTTTCTACCATTTCGAAGCCAAAACTACTATCTAATAAATCAAAAGGCTTTTTATTTCCAAGAGCTTTAGATGGAGTTAGTAGCCAGTTTTTAAAATCCTCTTTAGTATCAAAAACATCATATCCTAAACCAAATAATCGTGCTAACTCATAAATTCTCTCTGATGTTTCTTTGTCATAAGTAGTTTTTTTTTGCATACTACTTATTGAAGTGGGAAGAATATTTTCAAACTCTTTTTCGCTTGAATCTAAATTATTTATTAATAGCTTCCAATCTGACTTTTTTACACCGTCTCTGATTCTGTTAATCAATTCCATCTTATATCCTGGAGCATCTTTTGCGTTAAGAACTACCCAAGCAGGAGAAAATTTTGAAGGACGAGAAATCCTTGTGGCTCTTACTACACGAGCTTTAGGGACAACAACTACTTTTTTCTCTTTTTTTTGTTCCGCATTCATAATCGTAAATTTACTTCTAAGTAATTGTAAATATACAATTTTTTTAATTACTTTTATGTTTTACTTTCTAAATTTCATTTAAAAATTCAAATCCATATTTTTCACGTAAATATTTACAACTAATATATTTTCCTTTAGAGATAGTGTTCGTTTTAAATTCAGGAAGTTCTAAACCAAAAACTGTTGCTTTTTCGGTGTAATATTCGTTGCGTTTTGGATGTTTTGGATAAACCGCATTTAAAGCTTTACCCCATAAATTATTAGCTATAATATGAAAGATGAGGTTAACACAATCTTGTTGATGAATTAAATTTACAGGTGCTTCAGGGTTGTCAATGTTTTTTTTACCTGCAATGTGAAAAGCTGGATGTCTATTTCCACCAATTAAACCACCAAAGCGCAAAATAGTTGTTTCAAAATGTGTGTTATAACGCAATCTGTTTTCAGTTTCTAATAATTGTTTTCCACGTTCATCATTAGGTTGAGGTGGCGTATCTTCATAAATCGTTTTCATTGGAAAACTATCAGGAAAAACGGCTGTAGAACTTACAAAAATCACTTTTTTTACAGTTGATTTTTCTATAAATGGTAAGCAATTTTCTACTTTTCTTACTAGACTTTCTGGATTCTCAGAGTTTAATTTAGGCGGAAAATTAATAATTAAAATTTCGCTTCCTTCTAAAAAATGTTCAAAATCGCCAACAACATCATTTTCATGCAATTCAACAATATAAGGTTGGATGTTTTGTTTTTTGAGTTCACGATGTTTAGAAATAGAAGT
>JACXVH010000281.1 GCA_014763515.1 Flavobacteriaceae bacterium | reverse complement strand
ATTTGATGATGCAATAGAGAGTATCAGAAGAAATACTCTTATAGCTGTAATCAAAGATAGTGTAAGAAGATTTGAAGATGATACATACCAACAAATAGTCATAGAAATATCAAGACTTACAGCACCAAAAGAGCCAAGTACAGCTACAACAACTTCAACTGATGTACCAAAAGTAGCTGAGCCAAAAATAGAGTATGTAAGTAGCAGAACTTTAAAAATAGACTACAACAAACCATGGCTAAGTGATGAAAATGATGTAGAGAACTATATAGAGCTTATGAAAAAAGCACTATTAAAAGAGATAAAAGATGGTAAGAGGGTACAAGTATGAGTATAAAAAGTTTACATATTAAGAATTTCAAAAGCATAGTTGATATTCAAATTGAAGATATATCTAGTTTTGCAGTTTTTGCTGGAGCAAATGGCTGTGGTAAAAGTAATTTCTTTGAAGCTTTAGAATTTGTTCGAGATGTTATAAAAAATGGTGCTATTGATGCTATAAAAAAACATAATGGTTATGAAAATATACACTCTCATAAACTAAGAGATAAAAATGCAAAAAGATTTTATGTAAAATTTGAAATTTTAATTGCAACTAACAGCTATAACTATGAATTAGAAATACGAGATTTAAACAAAGAACCTGTACTTATCGAGACTGTTTTGAAAAATAAAATTGAGATTGCAAAAAAAACATCTCATCAAAACTTGTTTGTCAATGGTGCCAAAGTCGAAATTGAATATTCAAATAATGAAACAATTTTAAAATTAATTTCTAAAGAAGCAAAAGAATTATTAAACTACTTATCATCAATTGAAAGATATCAGATAGATCCTAATAAAGCCAGAGAAGCCGATGAATATTTTGCTAGTGATGTATTAGATACGAATGCTTCAAACCTAACAACGGTTTTATCTAAACTAGAAAAAGATAATGTAAGTACTGAAGAAATAATTGAAACAATGGGTATGATTGTTCCAGGTCTTGAAAAAATAAAAATAGAAAAAGAGCACTTAAGCAATAAAACAATTGTTACTTTCAAAGAAGAAGCAATAAGTAGAAAATTTCCAGCTGGATTAGTATCTGATGGTACTATTTATGCCCTAGCAATGCTTGTAATTATCTATAGTAATAAAAATGGAATTATTCTTATTGAAGAGCCTGAAAGAGGGCTAAATCCTAAGGCAATATCAGAATTAGTTGAGTTCTTTAGAGAACGAAGTCAGCTTTTTAATATATTTGTAAATACTCATAGTGAAAGTATAGTTCGTGTCACAAAACCAGAAGAGCTATTTTTAGTTGATAAGATTGATGGAAAAACAAAAATACGAAATGTAAAAAAATCTTTTCCTAACTATGATTATTCAAAAATGGATGTAGATAGAATGTGGATGAGCAACATGTTTAATGGTGGTTTGCCATGGTAAATGTTGTTTTTATAGTTGAAGGAAAAGTTGAAAAAATATTTATCGATTTTTTACACAAATCTCAATGGTTTGTTAATAAAAATATAAATAAATTAGGACCTACTATCGATGTAAAAGGTGGTGGTAATTTATGCCCTAAAAATATGCAAACATTTGTTGAACAAGCTTTGACATATAATCCAGATAGGATTTTTATTTTAACAGACCTAGAGTGTGATCCTTGCATTGAAAAAACAAAAGAGCGATTAGGTGTATGTGACCTATGCACTACAGTAATAGCTAGAAAAGCCATAGAAGCTTGGTTTTTAGCAGATAACAATGTATTGGCAACTTTAACTAATGGGCATGTCCAAAGTTTTGAAGCTCCTGAAACAACTGAACAAATGCCCTATGAAACATATAAATCGCTACTAGTAGAACATACTGGTCGAGGAACTGGCTCAAAAGTAACTTTTGCACGAAAAATATTTAAATCAGGTTTCGATATCGAAAGAGCAGCGACTCATGAAAATTGTAAAAGTGCAAAATATTTTATAGATAAAATAATAGCCACAGGAGCACAATAATATGGAAACAACAAAATTAAAACGATTTGCAGCACATGCTAGAAAACTACTTCGAGATACAGTATCTACAAAACTAAGCTTTGTACTTGATGCAAATAGTAGTGC
>JACXVH010000280.1 GCA_014763515.1 Flavobacteriaceae bacterium | reverse complement strand
AAAAATAATCTTTTAAAAAAGGAATTAATTTTTCTGTTTCTACAGTTGTTAAACCCGACGCTATAATTTGCATATCGTCAGTAACAGCAATTCCTGTTCTTTTTTTTCCGTAATCTATGGCTATAATTTGTCCCATAAAAAGATTAAAGAACAAATTTAAAAAGAAAAAAGTGGGAAAACCCACTTTTTTTATGCTTCTAAATGTAAAACTTCAGTTGTCATCTTTTTTACCGATTCAAAAACTGCTTCGTTTTCATTTAATTTAATTCCGTATGAAGGAATTATCACTTTCATTTTTTCTTTCCATTCTGCTGACCTCATTTTCTCACAAAAACATCTTTCTAACAATTCAATCATAATAGAAACTGCAGTTGAAGCGCCAGGAGAAGCTCCTAATAATGCCGCAATCGAACAATCAGAAGCACTTACAATTTCAGTTCCGAATTGTAAAACTCCTTTTCCATCTTTATCTTTCTTTATAATTTGAACGCGTTTCCCTGCTTGTTCTAAAACCCAATCTTCCGATTTTGCATCGGGATAATATAATTTTAAATCGGCCATTCGTTCTTCATGAGAATGCATTACTTGCTCAATTAAATATTTGGTTAAAGGAATATTGTGAGCTCCTGCGTACAACATAGGCCAAAGATTACTTGTTTTAATTGATTTTAATAAATCAAAATAAGAACCTTTCTTTAAGAATTTAGTAGTAAATCCGGCATAAGGTCCAAATAACAATTCTTCTTTACCATTTATTTTACGAGTATCTAAATGCGGAACCGACATTGGCGGAGCACCAACGACAGCTTTTCCATAAACTTTTGCATGGTGTTGCTTAATCACATCTTCATTTACACAACGTAACCATTGTCCTGAAACAGGGAAGCCTCCAAAACCTTTTCCTTCTAAAATTCTTGATTTCTCTAATAAAGGTAACGAGCCTCCTCCAGCTCCAATAAAAACAAATTTGGTTCTTAATTTTCTTTTTTCACCTGTTACCAAATCTTTTACTTTTAGTAACCATCTACCGTCTTCTTCCTTTTTAAGTTTTTTAACTTCGTGATTAAAGTACATTTCAACACCATCTTGCTCTCGAAGATAATGAAACATTCCTCTTGTTAAATTTCCAAAGTTTACATCGGTTCCTCTGTGCATGAAAGTTGCTGCTACCTTTTCATTTTTGTCTCTGCTGTTCATTACAAGTGGCATCCAAGAAGAAATTTCATCTGCTGAAGTTGAAAACTTCATTTCTTTGAAAAGTATATTTTTAGTTAAACCCTCGTAACGCTTCTTTAAAAATTTCACATTTTCCTCGCCCCAAACAAAACTTGAATGTGGAATCGTTTTGATAAAATTCTCTGGTGAAGTAATTAAATTTTGTTGTACTAGATAAGCCCAAAATTGTCTTGAAACTTCAAATTGTTCTGCAATCTGAATTGCTTTAGACACATCTACAGAACCATCTGGTTTTTGTGGCGTATAATTTAGCTCACAAAACGAAGAGTGTCCTGTTCCTGCATTATTCCAAGCGTCAGAACTTTCTGTAGAAGCCGTATCTAGTTTTTCAAAAATTTCAATTGTTATGTCAGGTTGTAACTGTTTAAGTAATGTTCCAAGTGTGGCGCTCATTATTCCTGAGCCAACCAAAACAACGTCTGGATTAACGTTCATTTTAATTTATATTTTAAAAATTGAAAACGCAAAGATATTGCTATTTTAATAAAAATTATTTTTTATTTTCAAGTTTTTACTAAAAATTCATCAACCAAAATAGATGAAAACGATGTAGTTAATAAATAAAACTCAATAAAGAATTGTTTTTCTAGCTTAAAAATATGTTTTTCTATTTTCTAAGCAGATTTAGGTTTTATATTTGTAAAAAATTACACAATGGAAAATTTAAAAGATATTATAGAACAAGCTTGGGAAAATAGAGCTTTATTACAAGAAGAAAATACACAAAAAGCAATACGCGAGGTAATTGATTTATTAGATAATGGAAAGCTTCGTGTAGCTGAACCAACTACGAATGGTTGGCAAGTAAACGAATGGGTTAAAAAAGCCGTAGTAATGTACTTCCCTATTCAAAAAATGGAAACTTGG
>JACXVH010000279.1 GCA_014763515.1 Flavobacteriaceae bacterium | reverse complement strand
GAAATAAAATCGGTTTTACAAATGAGTAAAAAGTCATTTAAAAAAGCCGTTGGTTCGCTTTATAAAGCTAGAATTATCGATATTAAAAACAATGGTATTTTCTTAAATGAATAGACTGAACAAAGAAATTATATATCTTATTATAAGTGTCATTTCTGCTATAGTTTTACCAATAAGCCTAGGAGCTAGTAGTAAAGATATTTCCTATTTTACATTTAATTCTAATCTAGTTTGGTTACCATTTTGGATATTGGTTTTATGTCTTCCATTTTACGGAATTATTCAGATTACAAAACTTACAGACAAAATTCCTATTAAATTGTGGATTGGGTTACTAATTAATTTAATCAGTTTTGTTTTAATTCTCCGTTTTTTTAGCATAGAAGTTTATGCTATTTAATCTTCATCTATTTCAAAAGGATAATTTCCAAATAATGACGATAGTCTTTTAGCCTGATAAACTTTACGTGTGTATTTGTTAGAAAGCGTAATGATACAAACTTTTTCATTTTTTAAAGTTGTATAAGACGTCGTATTTCCGTGCCACCAACCATTGTGATAAAATAAGGTTGGGGTATCATCCCATTCATTTAAACGTATGCCCAAACCATAATTTTTTACTCCAGGTCTTTCGTAGCTGTATCCTTTGAAAATTTCTGAACGTAACTTATTAGAATAAAATTTTTCGGAGTAAGTAGCAATATCAAATTTTAATAAATCTTGTGGTGTAGAATAAATGTTTTTATCGCCATAAACTGCATCTAAATGGTCGTAGGGAATTTTTTCCCAAGTACTTTTATACGATTGACTAACACGATCTTTTTGTTTTCCAAATTCAAAAACAAAAGTGTTATTCATTTGTAAAGGTTCAAATAGTAATTTTTGCATTGCTATAGGAAAAGACATTTTACTAACTTCCTCTATTAGACTGGCTAACAAAGCATAGTTTGTATTACAATAGCTAAATTTAGTATTTGGAGTGAAATCTAAAGGAATTTCTTTTGTACATAATAAATCAAGAACATCGCTGTTTTTTAAGGTTTTAGATTTATTCCAAATACTATCATTATCTGTAAAATAAGCATAATTTGGCAATCCGCTTCTATGATTTAACAATGTACGTATTGTTATTTTTTCAAATGGAAATTTTGGAAAGTATTTTTGAAACGAATCTTCTAAACTAATTTTATTTTCATCTACCATTCGCAATACAACGCTTGCTGTAAGCACTTTACTAATTGAAGCCAAGTGTATAGGCGTATTCTTTGTAATTATATTTTTCTCTTTATAATTTGAAAAACCAACATAATTTTCAAACAAAATCTCTCCATTTTTAGCAACTAAAAACGAACCACTGAAGTCATCTAAATTTATTTTAGAATTATAGAATGAATGAATTTCTTTTTCAAATTTTTTGATTTCATTCTTTTTTAATTTTGGAAAACTAACAGAAAAAGTTTGCTGAATTTCACTTTTTTCTTTTCGTTCATGAGTTCTCTTTTGTTCTTGTTTACATGAATGTAGTGTTAAAAGCAGTATTGAGGCAATTAATATTTTTTTAAGCATTAGTAGGTAATAAAATATTTGGGTTTATTTTTTGTAATTCTTTTATGAAGATATTTGTTTTTTCAGGCGAAATGTAAATGTCGTCGTATTTGTTGTAATTGATAATTAATCCGTGATGACTCAATGCAGGCTTCCAGGTCGTAGGAACAATTATTCCATTGTGTTTTGTTATTTTGGTTATCGATTGTATTTCAATTTTCCCCTTAAAGGGTCCAGATTTCCATAATAATTGGCTGTTTTCTATTGTGTAAAAAGTTTGAAAATAAATACTAGCCAACAAAAAAATGGTCAAAAAATTAACAATTAGAATAATAAGTATTTCAATTTTTGATTCATTATTTAAAACAGAAAAGGAGGTGCCAATTAATAGCAAAATACTTCCAAAAAGTACAATTTTTGTAAATAGGCTTTTGGATGAATTAAATTTCATACTTTAAATAAATTTTCACTACTCTATAAGACGAAAATACATTATTTTTACAAAAAAATAATTAAAATGAGTGCAATAAATTGGAAAACTGTAAAAGAATATAGCGATATAACTTATAAAAAATG
>JACXVH010000008.1 GCA_014763515.1 Flavobacteriaceae bacterium | reverse complement strand
GTTTTTTCAAATACGTGATTATCTTTTTCTAACATAGAATTATTTTAACCTTACAAAATTACGATAAAAAAATAAAGCTGTCTTATAATGGACAGCTTTAAAATGAATTGCAAATTATTTTTTATTTGGTTTTCTTAACATATTGAGTAAGAATTACAATATGTTGTCCTTCAACGCGACCTTCAATTTGTTCTGCGTTATCCCAAACTAATTTAATGTTATGAACAGGAGCGCCTCTTTTTGCTGTAAAATTGGCTCCTTTAACATCTAAATCTTTAATTAGAACTACAGAGTCTCCATTAAAAAGAATATTTCCGTTGCTATCTTTATGAACAATTTTTTCTTCTTCTTCTTCGCCTTCACCAGTAGCTTTTGCCCATTCTAATGCTTCCTCATCAAGGTACATTAAATCTAATAAATCATGATTTTTTAAACGAGCTAACATTCGCCAAGAAAGTACTTGAACTGGTAAAAACTCGCTCCACATACTTTCTGATAAACCGCGCCAGTCTTGCTCATTCATAGCCTCAGCGTTTTCAATTTGTTCAGCTAAGTTTTTTGCTAATAAAACAGAATGTTCTAGACTTTCGTGCTCATAAGGAGGAAGTGTGTAAACAACTAAATCGTGTTCTGCACCACTTATTTCGCATTTTGAATTGCTTCTATCTTTTAATTTTTTTTCAATTACACTCATAACTATAAATTAAAACTTGCTCCAATAGAGAAGTTGAATTGATTATTATATTTTTCGAAACCTTCAACATTATTATCGTATTTTGCTATTGGAAATTGCATTTCTGAAAATATACCAAAGCCTTCAGTAAAATAATATCTAGCTCCTAAATGCCCACCAAAGTTTTTCAATCCTAAATCTAAACCAGGATAAATATCTACTTTCTCTTCAATGTTAAAAACATCTGCAATATTTGCATTAAATCTTACTTTTAAATCGTAACGATCTTCAAAATTAGGCTTTTCTCCTAAAACTTCTTCTACACCTAATAAATAACTAGTTACTAAACCAACAGAGAAATTTTTACCCAAACCATGATCATAAGTTGCCATGATTCCAGTTCCATGATCTTGAATTATAGCTCCTACTTGAAATTTTTGGTCACCTTTTCCTGTAAATACTTGGGCATTTACCATTCCACATAAAAACAATGTGAACATTATTATTTTCTTCATGCTTATAAAATTTGATACAAATATATGAAATACTTAGTTTCTGCCTTTCTCATCAGGATATAAACTAGGTAAAGTGTCACTTTGCCAAAATTCTTTTGAGTCAATATCCATTATTGTAAGCTTACCTTTAAATGCTGCACCTGTATCTACGTTCCAAACACATGCTTTATTAATAGGAATTGTTTCTTCAATTTGAGTAACTGGTGTATGTCCAATATAAATTTCATGATAAAGTTTAAATCTTCTAGGATAATATAAACTTTCTTTGCTTAGATTTGGATCCAATGACAATGCTGTTTCCCAAAGTGTTCTGTCCCAATAAAAAAGTGGTTTAAAAAATTCATGATCAATGCCTTTTAAATTGGTAAAACCAGCATGAATAAAAAGTCTATTTTTAGAATCCAAATAATAATTTTGTAATCTTTCTAAAAATTCAATGTGTAAGTTTTTAGCAGCTGTAGAAACTAATTTATAAGCTTCTAGTGTAGACGATCCACCATGATTAAACCATTCGTTCGAGTAAGTATTGGTTTTAAGATAATTTAAAAGTAAATCATCATGATTGCCTTTAATAAAAATGCAATTTTGTTTTTGTTCCAGTTCGATTAAAAAATCGATAACTTGAGGAGATTCGCTCCAACCGTCTACATAATCACCTAGAAAAATTAAGGCATCGTTTTTAGATACGTTTGCTCTATCTATTATTTGTTTCAAGGCTTTTAAACCACCGTGAATGTCACCTATGACTAATTTTCGCATCTTAAACTTTAACAATTTTTACAGAAAAACTAGATGGTAATTATAAATTACCGTTTTATTTTTACATTTGTATAAATGGTATTCAAGTATTTATAAAATGCATGATGTTTTTATAGTAAAACAAAAATATAAAAAATAACCCCTAACACAATAAAAATGAAAAAAGCAATCCTAGTAGTAGGAGTAATGGTAGTGTTACTTCTAATGAGTTCATGTTCTGTTGATGAATTAGAAACAAATGATGTTAACTTAAAACAACAAGAAATGAATTATTCTGACGAAATGTTTCAAAGAGATGCTGATCAAACCGAAACTCAGTCTACAACTACAAGTACAGAAACAGATCCGGCATCAGGAATAAAAAAAGATTAATTTAAAAATAAAATATCATGAAAAATATTTCAACATTATTCGGTTTGGTATTGGTATACCTAGTTTTTTTATTGTTTCAAAAAAATACTATTGAAAATAAAAAATCAGTAAAAGAAAATGCTACAACAGTAAATTTTACTGCAAATGAAGTTTTATCTTCAGATAGATCGCCAATTATTATGGTAAAAAGAGATTAAATAAATATCTTTAGAGATTCTTAGTACACTATTTTAATTTGAAGATATATTATTTTCTTTTTCTTTTTATAATTATTACATCTTGTAAAAGGAGTGAGGAGAACTTGTATTCGAATGATAAATTAGATTTTCATTTTAATGAAGTGTATAATAACGATTTATCTAAAGAGCAGAAATTGCAACATATTGATTCGGCACAAGTTTTAGTGAACAATCAAAATGATGATGATTCACTTAAAACTAAAAACCTTTTTAAAATTGCGAATAGATATTTTCAGTTATTAGAATATGAAAAATATAAAAGTGTAGCCAATAGGATATTTGATATAGGAAAAAAAAATAGCGATACTGCTGTTATAGCAAAATCAGAATATTATTTAGGCGATTATTACTTCTATACTTCAAAAAATGATAGTGCTTATTATTATTATTTTGAAGCAGAAAAGAAATATAAAAACCTTAAAAATGATTTTAACAAAGGAAATGTTTTTTTACATAAAGCTTTAATTTTGCTTTATGAAAGAGATTTTGTAGGAAGTGAAGCCCAGACTATAAAGGCTATAAATATTGCAAAAGAAATTAACGATACTGAGCTTTTGTATGAATGTTATGCTAATTTAGGTAATTCACAATTAGGTTTAAAAAATTATAATGAAGCTCTCAATTATCACTTAAAAGGTCTCGATGAGATAAAGAATGTTACTTTAGAAAATTATGTACCTATTTTAAAAGCACAATCTTACAACAATATTGGTCATGTTTATTTAAGCATGAGTAACTACAAAAAAGCTAAAGAATACCTCGCCCAAGGTTTAGTAATCCCAAAACTAAAAGAACTTCAACCTATTTTCTATTCTTCATTATTAGACTACTATGCTTATGCGAATTATAAACTAAAAAATGAAGCAGAGAATGACTTTTTAAAAGCACTAAAAATTAGAGACAGTATTAACGATACTGCTGGAAGAATTAAAAGTAGAATTCATTTAACAGAATTTTATCTTGATAAAAAAGACACAATAGACGCGCTTCTATTGAACAAGCAAGCATACGATTTAGCTAAAAGCGCAAAATACAATAAGGAAGTTTTAATTGCTTTGGATTTTTATACAAAGTTAGATCCTAAAAACGGATTAAAATATGCTCAAGAATACATAAAATTGAGTGATAGTTTGCAAGAACAAGAAAGGGGAATTCGAAATAAATTAGCCCGAATTGAATTCGAAACTGATGAAATTTTACAGGAAAAAGAAGTACTTTCTGGAGAAAAATCAATAATTTTACTCACATCGATTATAATACTTTTTATTGGAACTCTGGTATTTATAATTTTCTATTTGAGAAGTAAACAAAAACAATTAGAGTTTGCGAACGAACAACAACTAGCAAACGAGAGAATTTATCAGTTAATGTTAGAACAGCAAACTAAACTAGATGAAGCACGAAGAGCTGAGAAGAAAAGAATAGCTAGAGAATTGCACGACGGTATTATGAACAAACTGGCAAGTACTCGTTTAAATTTGTTTATTTTAAACAAAAAGACTGATCCAGAAACTATAAGTAAGTGCTTGACTCATATAACGGATATACAAAATATTGAAAAAGAAGTTAGAAATATTGCACATGAATTATCGACAGAAACATTTACTCAAAAAAATAATTTCAGGTCGGTTTTAGAAAGTCTGTTTCAGGATCAAAAAACATTATTTAATGCTAATTTTAATGGTTTTATAGATGAAAGTATTCAATGGGAAAATCTTTCGACCAATAAAAAAATGCATTTATATAGAATTTTACAAGAATCACTTAATAATTGCAATAAATATGCTGAAGCTCAAAATATTTCGGTATCAATTGCATTAATTAATAACGAAATTAGAACTGAAATAAAAGATGATGGGAAAGGATTTAATTTAAAAAAATCTAGCAGTAAGGGAATTGGAATACAAAATATGTACGATAGAACAAATGAAATTGGTGCTGAACTCAGTATTAATTCTAAAATTGGACTAGGAACAACTATAACACTAGAAATACCTTATAAATCTTAAAAAATGAGTAAAATTAATATTTTCATGATTGATGATCATCCTATGATGATTGAAGGATATAAAAGTATCTTATCATACAACTCGTTAGATGTTGAAGTAGACGTTGTTGCTGCGCACAATTGTAAAGAAGCTTATGACCGTATCAATTTTACTACAAATGAAAATGCCTTTGATGTTGTTTTTTTAGATTTAAGTTTACCAGCGTATGAGGAAAAAAATATTAATTCTGGAGAAGATTTAGCATATTTACTTCGTGATAAATTTCCAAATACTAAAATTATCATTCTTACTTCTCATGCGGAAGCTTTTTTGCTCTACGATTTAAAGAAAAAAGTAAATCCTGAGGGAATTTTGGTTAAAAGCGATTTTTCAGCTGAAGAATTATTAAATGCTTTTGAAACCATTTTGAAAGGAGAAATTTTTGAGAGTAAAACCGTGAGGGAAAGCGTAGACGAAATTTTACAATCAAAAGACAAAATTCTTCTCGATGAAACCAATCGTGAAATCATAAGATTATTAGCTCAAGGCGTTCTCACTAAAAACATGCCACAGTACATTAATCTTGGTATTAGCGCCATTGACAAAAGAAAAGCTCAAATTAAAGATTACTTTTTAATTAAAGGTGGAAGTGATGAAGACATCGTTAGATTATCTAAAAAACACGGATTAATTTAAAAAAAAAACAAAAAAATTTAACAAAATGTACAGAAAATCTGTATACGAGTAAACCTACAAAGGCAGTAACTTTATACTATAAAACTGACAACTTTATAGTTATGAAAAAATTTACTTTAATAATCGTTTTTTTAATCGTGCTAACTTTAGTCTGGTTAGGTTTAATTATTAATGTTACGTTTTTCTATTTTGATGATATTAGCGAATCTAAAATAATTTTAAAAGATATCGGTTTACAGTTTAAAGTTATTTATTTTCTTGGAATCGCTTTAAACATTGGCTTTCTTTCATTAATAATTTTAAGAAAAGATAATCAATATTTTTAGTTATATTTCATTTTTCTTAATACCCTCATAACTTCTTTAAAAGCAATATAAGCATTTTGATTTTCTAATTTTTTTAAAATAGTTTTCGCCTCAATCAGTTTTTGTTTAGCGTCTTCAAATCCATTTAAATAACAAATCATTAAAGTCGAAGGTAAAATTAGTAAGTCAGAAGTTTCTCTTTGAGTAAGATTTAATCCATTTTCAAGCTTTTTTAACAAACTCAGATTGGCATTATAAATATGATGCAGTAATTTTCTATTGTATTGAGGCGGTTCAAAAAGCATTTCGTTTTCCATTTTATAATAACCATTATCAAAAAAGGTAATGGTTACTCTTTCAAGCGGATAATAACTCGTTTTATCATTAATGCCAAGTGGAATATATTCGGTTGTTGTAAATGAAGTGTCATCATATTCAATTACAACATCATCCTGAGCCGAATAAAATAATTTTACTTGCTCATTTATTAACTCAATATCAACCCGCGAGTAAAATGTCTTATCGCGTACTTTTTTCTTATTTCCAGCCCAACAAACCACAAATAATTCTTTAAAAACTTTGTATTTAGAATGTAAATCAGCATGCTTGTTATTAATAAAATCTAAAACGCCGTCTAGTGTGTGTTCTATGCTATTTCTAGAATTGTTCTCAATACTTATTACCGTTTCAGTATTGAGTTTAGAAAAAGGAATTTTTTCATCTGTTGGTATAGAGTTACTTCCTCTTCTTACAAAAGTAGCATAAGGAGGAATAGTGTAAATCCCTTTTCTAAAAAATGAAGACTTACTTTTTGGTTTAATAGTTACTAAACCCACAACTTTAGATTTTGGTAAATTAGGAAAAGGAATATTTTCATATTGAATTTTAGGCGGATTTTCTAAATAAGCATTTACCAAATTTTGAATGCGACTATCATCAAAAAAATCATCACCTACAATTTCATTTGTTTCGTCTTCAACTCCTACTAAAATGTAAGAATTGTTCACCGGATTTGAATTTGATAAAGCACAAATGTGTTTTAAAAATTTTGCCTTTCCTTCTTTTGTATGCAAATTTAACTGACGCTTTTTATCATAAAAAGAATTCTCATCATGATGAGCTAATAAATTTTTGATAAGCAAGCGTTTATTAATCATACTTGTTATTTTGTTTAAAAAGTTATGGCACTTTATGTCCCATACTTGTAGTCCAAATTTTAAACCAATCTTCTGTTTCTAATCGAAATGAATTGATTTTTTTCAGGTTTTCAACTCGATCACTGTTTGCTGTTCCAACAACTGGAATTACTTGCGAAGGATGTTGTAAAATCCACTGTAAAAGAATAATATCTGCCGAAACCTCATATTTAATTATTAAATCGGCAAGTAAATTTTTTAAACGTAATGTTTGCTCATTATCTTCTTTAAAAACACTGCCTAGGGGATTCCAAGCCATTGGTAGTATTTTGTGTAAATGCATGTAGTCTAATTGCCCATCTGTTAGGGGAAAATGATGGGTTACAGAAAATTGAATTTGATTTACTTCGACATCAATATATTGCTTAACTAAATCGGTTTGATGAGGTAAAAAATTTGACAAACCAAAATGTTTAATTTTTCCAGATTCTTTTAATTTTACAACAGCTTTAGCAACTTCTTCAGGCTGTAGAAGCGGACTAGGTCTATGTAATAAAAGTAAATCTAAATAGTCAGTTTGAAGGTTTTTTAAAGATTCTTCTACGCTCCATAAAATATATTCTTCAGAATAATCGTAATGTTTTATGCTATAATCTCTTTTTTTAGAAAGACATTTAATGCCACATTTTGAAATAAATTGAACATTGTCTCTTTGAATTCCAGAATTTTTAAAGGCCTTTCCAAAGCTTTCTTCAGTTGTATATCCACCATAAATATCGGCATGGTCAAAACTAGTAATATCTTGATTTATAAATGTATGAATAAGTTTTTCCATGGCATTTGTGTCTAGATTTTTATCCCAAACACCCCAGTTCATAACGCCCGCAATTAGTGATGAAAATTTCATTTTTTTAATGTAATGCTAAAAATTTTCTTAAAAGTATAAAAAGAAAATCATAAAATGTAGTGCTAGTCAATATTGTACCGTTATTTTTAACGCTATATTAACACCGCTATCCTAAATAAATTTTCAATTTTGAAATGTTAAAAATATTTTCAATTTTTGGCATTCAAAATTTTTTATAAAAATGGAAGAGAATACTGCTACTTTAGACATCCGCGCAATAAATGAAAAAATAGAAAGAGAAAGTGCATTTGTGGATTTGCTTACAATGGAAATGAATAAAGTTATTGTAGGGCAAAAACAAATGATTGAAAGATTGTTAATTGGTTTACTAGGTCAAGGTCACATTTTGTTAGAAGGTGTACCTGGTTTAGCAAAAACATTAGCGATTAATACTTTGTCTCAAGCGGTACATGGTTCGTTTAGCCGAATTCAGTTTACACCAGATTTGTTACCTGCCGATGTTGTGGGAACAATGATTTACAACATTAAAGCTAATGATTTTTCGATAAAGAAAGGACCAATTTTTGCTAATTTCGTTTTGGCCGATGAAATTAACCGTGCTCCTGCAAAAGTTCAATCGGCTTTGTTAGAGGCAATGCAAGAAAAGCAAGTTACTATTGGGGACGAATCTTTTAAATTAGATAAACCGTTCTTAGTAATGGCAACGCAAAACCCTGTTGAGCAAGAAGGAACTTATCCTTTACCAGAAGCTCAGGTAGACCGTTTTATGTTGAAAGTGGTTATCGATTATCCAAAAATGGAAGACGAACGATTAGTAATTCGTCAAAATTTAGCGGGAAGTTTCGAGAAAGTAAATCAAGTTGTTTCGTTAGATCAAATTTTAAGGGCGCAACAAGCAGTTCGCGAAGTTTACATGGACGAGAAAATTGAAAAATATATTTTAGACATCATTTTCGCAACTCGTTATCCAGAGAAATATAATTTAGAAAGCCTAAAACCATTAATTAGTTTTGGAGCTTCGCCACGTGGAAGTATTAACTTAGCTACAGCAGCTAAATGTTATGCCTTCATTAAGCGTAGAGGTTATGTAATTCCAGAAGACGTTCGTGCAGTTGTTCACGATGTATTACGTCACAGAATTGGTATTACTTACGAAGCTGAAGCAGAAAATTTTACTTCAGTTGAAATTATTAACAAAATTGTGAATCAAGTAGAAGTGCCTTAATATTTAGTAGTCGGTCATTAGGATTTGGTAGTCAGTTTTGGCACTAATCACTAGTTACTAATCACTAATTACTAATTAAAATGGATACTAAAGAAATTCTTAAAAAAGTACGTAAGATTGAAATTAAAACCCGAAGATTGAGCGATCACATCTTTTCGGGAGAATATCATACGTCTTTTAAAGGACGCGGTATGACCTTTTCTGAAGTGCGCCAATATCAATATGGAGACGATGTTCGTGCAATCGATTGGAATGTAACAGCGCGTTACAATGAACCCTATATAAAAGTTTTTGAAGAGGAAAGAGAACTTACCATGATGTTAATGGTTGATTGTAGTGGATCTGAGAGTTTTGGTACACAAAATCAATTAAAAAGTGAAGTTATTACTGAAATAGCAGCAACTTTAGCCTTTTCTTCAACACAAAATAACGATAAAGTGGGATTAATTCTTTTTTCAGATGAAATAGAATTGTTTATTCCGCCTAAAAAAGGGAAACCGCACGTATTGAGAATTATTCGCGAATTGATTGAATTTCAGCCAAAAAGTAAAAAAACAGATATTGCTCAAGCTTTAAAATTCTTGTCGAGCGTTATGAAGAAAAAAGCAATTGTGTTTATGATCTCCGACTTTATGTCGAAAGATTATGAACATACTTTGAAAATTGCTTCAAAAAAACACGATTTAACAGGAATTAGAGTGTACGATGCTCGTGAAGAAAGTTTGCCAAATTTAGGTTTAGTAAACATGCTCGATGCAGAAACAGGAAAATCTGTTATGGTAAATACTTCATCTAAAACTGTAAGAAGAAGTTATGAAGAACATTACAAAACCAATGTAAATTACTTTAAAAATGTTTTTTCTAAATGTGGCGCTGGAGCAGTAAGTTCGAGAGTAGATGAAAGTTATGTAACAAAACTTTTGGGTTATTTTAAAGCGAGAAATTAGATTTCAGAAAATAGAAAAAAGAGAAAAGAAGAAAGACAATGAATCTAAATAAAAAATTTAATACTATTGATTTATTAAATATTACTTTGTCACATCGAGCGAAGTCGAGATGTCTCATAATTTTATTTTTTCTAATTAATGCATACTCTTTTTCACAATCGATAACTTCAACTGTAGATTCCACTGCTATTAAAATTGGTTCTCAATTTAATTTAACCATTAAAGCAAATGTAAAACCAACGGATAAAGTTTCTTTTCCAGAAGGACAAACTTTTGGAGCATTAGAAATTTTAGAATCTTATCCTGTCGATACAGTTAAAATAAAGGATAAATACGAATTAATAAAAAAATACGGATTAACACAATTCGATTCAGGGCGTTATGTGCTTCCTCAATTAGTTGTAGTAATCAATGATAAAACCATAAAAACCGATTCTTTTCCTATTGTTGTAAATAATGTTGTAGTTGATACAACAAAACAGCAAATGTATGATATCAAAGATATTGTAAAGGTTGAAGAGCCTGTTAGCTATTGGTGGTTGTGGGCGATACTAATTTTATTAGGTATTGCTGCAACTGGTTTTGGATTGTATTATTTTATTAAGAAAAGGCAAATTATTAAAAATGAAAAAGAAGCAATATTATTTGCCTCACCTATAGAAAAAGCTTTAGCGAAACTTCAATCATTAGAAAAAAGAGAGCTTTGGCAACATGGAGAGACTAAAGCTTATTACTCTGAATTAACAGATATTACTAGAACTTATATTGAAGAAGCTGTAGACGTACCAGCAATGGAAAGTACTTCAGCCGAATTGTATGAAGCACTTGTAGTAGCTGTAAAAAATAAAAATATCAAACTGAGTCGCGAAACATTAGATCAATTTAAAAAAGTAATGTCTAATGCCGATTTAGTAAAATTTGCAAAGTCTAAACCATTAGATTTTGAAATTGAAAATGATAAAAAAGGAATAGATACGTTCTTAATTTCACTCGATAAAGCAATTCCAAGAAGTGAAGAAGAAACCCAAAATTTATTTGCAGAAGAATTAAAACGTAAAAAAGACAGAAAACAAAAATTACAACGAATTCTTATTCCGCTTACTGCAGTAGTTATGCTTTTAGGTATTGTAGGGGTATTTTTTATTGTTACCAAAGGAACAGAATTTGTGAGAGATAATATTATAGGCCATAGTTCTAAGTCACTTTTAGAAGGTGAATGGGTAACTTCAGTTTATGGAGATCCAGCTATTTCTATTTCTACACCAAAAGTTTTAAAGAGATTTGTAGACGAGAAAATTCAAAATAATCTACCGTCAAACATTAAATCAGTTTCTGATTTTAGATATGGAAGTTTAACCGATAATATTGCCATTACTTTAGGAACAGTAAAGCTTAATGACACAATAAAAATAGATTTAGATATAGCATTAGAAGCGCGTTTAAAAGGAATGGAGTCTTTAGGGGCTAAAAATATTACAGTACAAGTAGATGATTATGAAGATCCTAAAGGTTTAACTGGCAAAAAGGCATTTGGTACTTTTACTGGTGTCAATTTGATAACTAAAGAAAGTGTAGAGATGCAATATCAGGTATTAATTTTTGCTCAAAATGGAGGTGCTCAGGAATTAATGTTGGCATTTAAGAAAGACGATGAATATGCAAGTCAAATTATGGATAGAATTATTCAATCTATCGAATTAAAAAAAGCTATACCAAATGAATAATGTAACTTTTCTACATCCTCAGTTTTTTTGGTTGTTTTTGGCTTTGCCTTTAGCAATAGGTTGGTATTTCTGGAAAAGAAAACAACAAACAGCAACATTAACCATAAGTTCAACTACTGCATTTCAACATCAATCTATTTTATCAAAACTTCATCCGTTACTTTTTGTTTTACGATTGTTGGCCTTAAGCAGTATCATTGTGGCATTAGCTCGACCAAGAAGTGTAGACGTTTCTGCAAAATCTCGAGTTACAAAAGGAATAGATATTGTTATGGCAATCGACGTTTCGGGTAGTATGCTAGCAAAAGATTTAAAACCAAATCGTTTAGAAGCGCTAAAAAGAGTAGCTTCAACTTTTGTACAAGATAGAGTAAACGATAGAATTGGATTGGTAGTGTATGCAGGAGAAAGTTATACAAGAACGCCAGTTACATCAGATAAACCAATGGTTTTACAATCGTTAAAAACTATTGAATATGACGATTCAATTTTGGCAGATGGAACAGGAATTGGTGTTGGTTTGGCAACAGCAATTAATCGTTTAAAAGATAGTAAAGCAAAAAGCAGAGTCATTATTTTGTTAACCGATGGTGTAAATAATGCTGGGACAATTGATCCAAGAATGGCTGCTGATATCGCTAAAGAATATGGAATAAAAGTTTACACAATTGGAATCGGAACCAATGGAACCGCTCTTTTTCCTTATGCAAGAGATCCTAGGACAGGTCAGTTTTTATTTAGAAACATGCCTGTGGAAATTGATGAAAACTTAATGAAAGAAATTGCAAAAACTACTGATGGAAAGTATTTTAGAGCAACAAGTAACAAAAAACTTGAAGAAATTTATACCGAAATTAATAAGTTAGAAACAACAGAAATTGAAGAACAAAAATATTTCAACTTCGATGAAAAATTTAAACCATTAGTCGGATTTGCATTGTTCTTATTAGCTTTAGAATTATTGTTGAAAAATACTGTTTTTAGAGGATTTATTTAAGAATATTTGAATATTAACAATTGCTTTTTGCATTAGTTGTCAAGATTTAAAATGTATCAATTAGAAGAACCAAAATATTTATACCTTTTAGCTATAGTTGCTTTGCTTATAGTGCTTTTTCTATTCCAGCTATTTTGGAAGCGAAAAAAACAACGCGAATTCTCTCAAAGCGACTTACTAAGACAATTAGCTCCTAATAAGTCGGTTTTTAAACCAATTTTGAAATTTGTTACAGTAGCTTTAGCATTAGTTGCTTTAATTATTGCTATGGTTAATCCAAAAATTGGAACAAAAATGGAAATAGTAAAACGACAAGGTATTGATATTGTTTTTGCTGTCGATATTTCTAAAAGTATGCTTGCAGAAGATGTGGCACCAAATCGTTTGGAAAAAGCAAAACAACTGGTAAGCCAAATTATCAATAGCTTAGGAACAGACAGAATTGGAATTATCGGTTACGCAGGCAGTGCTTACCCTGTTTTACCAATGACAACTGATTATAGCATTGCTAAAATGTATTTACAAAGTATGAATACCGATATGGTTTCTTCTCAAGGTACCGCTCTAGCAGAAGCAGTTAATATGGCAACCAATTATTTCGATGCTGTAGATACAAGTAAACTGATTATTTTAATTTCTGATGGTGAAGATCACGGTGAAGGTTATGCTGAAGCAAGTGCTGTTGCAGAAGAAAGAGGCGTAAAAATCATAACTATTGGTGTAGGAACAGTAAATGGTGGCCCAATTCCAATAAAAGGAAGTAATGGTTCAGTTACAGAGTATAAAAAAGACAAAGAAGGCGAAGTTGTTATCACTAAACTCAATAAAGAAACTTTAGTGGCAATTGCTAAAGCCGCTAATGGTGGTTATATTGATGGAACCTCAACAAAACAAGTAGTTGAGCAAATAAAAAATGCATTAGATAATATTGAAAAAACCGAGTTTGAAACACAACAAATTGCCGAATATCAAACACAATATCAATGGTTTATAGGAATCGCTTTTGTGTTGTTGCTGTTAGATGTATTCTTCTTAGAACGTAAAACAAATTGGTTACAAAAATTGAATTTATTCAACGAAAAATAAATTTTGTCATTCCGAACTTGTTTCGGGATCTAAAATAATAGAAAGATTAACATAAGCGAATGAACAAAATAATAACATATTTAATTCTATTAATTTCATCATTAATTTTTGCTCAAAACAAAGACAAAGATTTATATGATGGTACAGTTTCTTTTGAGAAAAAAGATTATAAAGACGCTGAAGCCGATTTTAGAATTTCTCAATCTAATAATGCCGAAGCAAAGTCTACTGCAAATTATAATTTAGGAAATAGCATTTACCGTCAAAATAATCCAGGCGAAGCAAAGTATAAATTTTTTAATGCGGTAGAAACAGCTAAAACTAAAGAACAAAAACATAAAGCTTATCACAATCTAGGAAATGCATTAATGCAAGAAAAAGATTATCAAAGTGCAGTTGCAGCTTATAAAAATGCACTTAGAAATAATCCTTATGATGAAGAAACACGTTACAATTATGCTTTAGCAAAGAAAAAATTAAAGGAAAATCCTCCTCAAGGTAATGATAATAAAGACAAAAAAGGAGGAAATAATAATCAAGATCAACAAAATCAGCAAAACCAGTCAAATAAAGATAAAGGAAACAATCAAGATAAAGATAATAAAGGCGACAACAAAGACAACAAAGACAAAGGAAACGATAAAGATAAAAAGGAAAACGACAAAGGAGAAAACGACAAAGACAAACAAGATAAAGGAGACGATAAAAAGGATAAAGGTGAAGGAGAAGATAAGGAAGACAACCAAAAGGCACAACCAAAACCTAGTGGGGCTAACAAACAACAAATAGAGAATTTACTAGAAGCCGTTAACAATGCCGAAAAGAAAATTCAAGATAAAATAAATGCTAAAAAAGTAAAAGCACAACCAAAAACAAACGAAAAAGATTGGTAGATATTTTTGAAAGGAATGTGTCATTCTCAATGAAGTGAAGAATCTAAATAAAAATGAACAAAATATATTGCTACATAGTATTTTTTATAACAACTTTAACCTTTGCTCAAGAAGTAAAATTTGAAGCAAAAGTTAGTAAATCTACTTTGGGAATAAACGAAAAGGTTCAAGTTTCATTTTCTATAAATCAAGATGCAGATAATTTTGAAAGACCTGATTTCAATGGGTTTAAAGTTGTTGGCGGACCATTTCAATCAACTAATTTTTCTTGGGTTAATAGTGTTAAATCTTTTCACAGGAGTTATTCTTATGTATTACAACCATTAAAAAAAGGAAACCTAACGATAGGATCTGCCAGTATTGAATATAATGGTGAGATTTATAAAAGTCAGCCTGTAAAAATTACAGTCAAAGACGCAGTTGTATTGCCTAAAGACCCTAACAGTCCAGAATATAAAGCAGGAGAAGGTATTCATTTAGTAGCTGAAGTTTCAAAAGCGAATCCATATCTAAATGAACCTATTACGGTAGTTTATAAATTGTATTTCGATCCAAGATTTACCATACAAAATGTTCGTGAGGTCGAAAACCCAAAATATAATGGTTTTTGGAGCCAACATATCGATATTAAAAAATTAGAAGCTGTTCCTGGTACTTATAATGGTAAAGATTATGCTATGGTTATTTGGCGAAAAGTATTGTTGTATCCGCAAGAAACTGGAGTTAAAGAACTAGAACCATTAAAAATTGATTTAGATGTATTGGTTCCTGTTCAAAAAAACATGGGCGGATTTTTTCAAATGATGGATTATGAAACAACTTCTAAAACAGTTTCTGCAGGAGCAAAAAGTGTAACTGTAAAAGCATTACCAGAAAACGGAAAACCAGCCAGTTTTACAGGAGCTGTTGGTACATTCGATTTTAAAGTAAAACCATCTAAAACGGAATTAAAAAGCGGAGAATCGCTTGATTTAGAAATTAGTGTTTCAGGCGATGGAAACTTAAAATTATTCAATTTACCAAAACCAGAATTTCCTAGTGCTTTTGAGGTTTTCGATCCGCAACATAAAGAGGAAGTGCAAACACCACTCTCTGGAATGACAGGTATAATTTCAGACACATATACAATTGTTCCACAAGTAAAAGGAAAGTATACAGTTAAACCAATTGAGTTCTCTTATTTCGATTTGACTACAAAATCCTATAAAACTATAACTTCAGAAGCAGTTGAAATTAATGTTTTACAAGGAAAAGAAAACATAGCGTCAAACGAAAATAATTCAGCTAACAAACAGAAAGTTGAAAAGTACAATACATTCCAATTCATCAAATTAAATTCAGAATTTAAACCTTTAACTAAAGAAGATTTCTTCGGCAGTAGTAAGTTTTATATGTTGTTATTTGCGCCATTCTTGATCATTCCAATTATCATTTTAGCGAAGAAGAAAAAAGAAGCAATTGATGCCGATGTAGTTGGTAATAAAATACGTAGAAATACGAAATTGGCTAAAAAATTCCTTTCCGAAGCTAAAAAACAGTTGGGAAATAAAGTGCCGTTTTACATGGCAATGGAAAAAGCGATGCACAACTTCTTGAAAGCAAAACTACATTTAGAAACTTCTGAAATGAGTAAAGAAAACATCCAAGAATTGTTGTTGGCAAAGAATGCAAATACAGAAACTGTTACGGATTTTATTGCTTTGATGAACGACTGTGAATTTGCTCGTTATACGCCTTCTTCAGATGTTACGATGCAAAAAGATTACGATAGAGCCGTTACTTTAATATCTGATTTAGAGAAACAGTTATAAAATGAAAAAGATATTAGTTTACATAGCGATTTTGATTTCAAATCTTGTTTTAGCTCAAGACGATTCACAAATCCTTTTTGAAAAAGCAAACGAAAATTATCGTCAAGAAAAATTTGAATTAGCAGCTTCTCAATATGAATCGATTTTAGAAAATCAAAAAGTAGCCTCAGCAGAATTGTATTATAATCTTGGAAACGCTTATTACAAATTAGGAAAAGTAGCTCCAGCTATCTATAATTTGGAAAAAGCATTGTTGTTAAACCCAAATGATGAAGCCATTCAAACCAACTTACATTTCGCTCAAAAAATGGCAATCGACGATATA
>JACXVH010000278.1 GCA_014763515.1 Flavobacteriaceae bacterium | reverse complement strand
TAACCACTTTTTAGTAATGGTTCAGCTAATTTTTGCAATTGATTTGCATCGATGAAACCCATTTTATAAGCCGCTTCTTCAATAGCACCAATTTTTAATCCTTGTCTTTCTTCAATTACTTGAACAAATTGTCCCGCTTGCATTAACGATTGGAAAGTTCCAGTATCTAACCAAGCAGTGCCTCTATCTAAAATGGAAACTTGAAGTTTTCCTCTTTCTAGATACACTTTATTAACATCTGTAATTTCTAGCTCACCACGTGGACTTGGTTTAATATTTGCCGCAATATTTAAAACTTCATTGTCATAAAAATAAATACCTGGTACAGCATAATTAGATTTTGGGTTTGCCGGTTTTTCTTCTATTGATAAAACTTTACCTTTTTTATCAAAATCAACAACGCCATAACGTTCTGGGTCATGAACGTGATAAGCATAAACAATTCCGCCATCTGGGTTATTATTCGCTTGTAATAACTCGGCTAAACCCGTTCCATAAAAAATATTATCTCCTAGGATAAGTGCTACTTTGTCATTTCCGACAAACTCTTTACCAATGATAAATGCTTCCGCTAATCCGTTAGGGTTTTCTTGAACAGCATATTCAAATCGGCATCCTAAGTTTGAGCCGTCGCCTAATAGCTTTTCAAATAAAGGTAAATCTTGAGGTGTTGAAATAATTAATATTTCACGAATTCCTGCCCACATCAAAGTTGATAATGGGTAGTAAATCATTGGTTTATCATAAATGGGCATCAATTGTTTACTCATTTTCATCGGCTTTCCATCCTAATTCATTCTCAATTTTTGTAGCATCAATAGCATAACGCATATCGTGCCCTGGGCGATCTTTTACAAATGTAATTTGTTCTTTATAACTACCTGATTGCTTTGGTTTTATTTCATCTAAAATAGTACAAACTTTATCAACTATGTATAAATTATTTCTTTCATTTCTTCCGCCAATGTTGTAAGTTTCCCCTGCTTTTCCAGTTTTAAAAGCTAATTCGATTCCCTTACAATGATCTAAAACATATAACCAATCGCGCACGTTTTTACCATCACCATAAATAGGAATATTTTCTCCAGTCAAAGCTTTTCTAATGATTGTCGGAATTAACTTTTCATTATGTTGTTTTGGACCGTAATTATTAGAACAGTTAGTTGTTACCACATTCATTCCATACGTATGAAAATAGCTACGTACAATCATATCGGAACCTGCTTTTGATGCAGAATATGGACTGTTTGGCGCATAAGGTGTTGTTTCTTCGAACAAGCCTGTTTCACCTAAAGTACCATAAACCTCATCTGTAGAAACATGGTGAAAACGTGAATTTTTAAATTCCGATTTATATTCATTAGGCCCGTTCATCCACAAGTTACGTGCGGCATCTAACAAATTAAACGTTCCTAAAACATTTGTCTTGATAAATGCTTCTGGACCAGAAATTGAATTATCTACATGACTTTCAGCTGCAAAGTGTATTACATCATGAAATTGATATTGATTATATAAATTATTAATGAAATTTCTATCGCAAATATCGCCTTGAATAAAAGTATATCGAGGATGATTTTCTACTTCACTAACATTATCTAAATTGCCAGCGTATGTAAGTAAATCTAGATTAAAAAGATGATAATCTAAATTATTTTCTAGAAAATAGGGTATAAAATTAGAACCTATAAAACCGGCTCCACCTGTTATTAATATGTTTTTCATTTTATAGTGAACTTCTTTTCTCTATTTGTTTCTTGTAAAAGTTTTTAAAAACATTAATTCCTACAAATAAAACAATGAACATTATTGGTAAAATTAATTTTCTTTTACCGTTAATTCCTTTTGTATTAAGACTGTTAATGGTTGTGCTTATTTCTTTGATTATTTTATCGTTGTTTATTAAGTTTAATCTTAAAGCTCCTTGCTCTCCAATTAATCCATTTTTAGTATTGATAATTTCATTTAACTGATTATTGTCACTTATGTAAACCATTTTATCGGTTTTTGAACCACTTGCAACAGATTTTGAAAAACCTTCAACTAATTTATCAATTTGCCTAATGATACTGTCATTAGCTTTGATTTTAATATTTTCGTTTTCTAAATATTGTTTTTGAATTGTTTTGAAATATTCAGAATCGTTTAAATAATTTAACAGTGGTTCAATCGTTTTACTTATTTCTGTTTTTTCTGAAGTTGAAAATTTAATTAAATGGAAGGGATAATTTTTACTTGTAATTTCATTTTCAACAATTTTATCTAAGTCGCCATCTTCGGCCATTAATTTAATCAACTCAAAGCCAGAACCATTTTGATTTACAAACTTAAAAATATCTATAATTGGATCAATCTCAATTTTCCCTAAATCTTTAACATTCTTAAACCCTAAGTTTGAAAAGAAAACAGTATCATTGCATACAAATAATCTACACTTCCAAAATTAGGAGATACAATGATTTCATGATCATATGACTTACTGGTTTTATCTAAAAATAATCCAACAGCAAATCCAACCACCAACAATACTAAAAGAACAACGAGGTTTCTTTTAATAAAAAGAATGGTGTCAAATATTTTATTTAGAATGTTTTGATAAACATTCCCTATTTTACTAAATAACTGACCTAAGTCAATCTCTTGATCATGAGATTTTGTATCCATTTGTGCTTATTTTATATTAAAAATTTGTTCTAATATTTTAATCGTAATTAAATACGTTGGTTTCACTCCAGTCGTTCCAAGTCCACCAGAAGCTAATGTACTTCCTGTTTCTAATGGATTATCAGAAGCATAATAAGCATATCTTACTTTAACATCTGGATTTATACTTTTTCTAATTTTTGCTGCTGATTGTATCGCTTTTTGATAATATGCACCTTCCATTTCAAGACCTATTGCTTGCCAAGTAGATTCGTGGAAAAACTTCAACAAATCTCTATTTTGAAGCGATGTTCCTAAAACCGTAATCATTGGTCCTGCAAAAACAGGAATTCCGTTTCCTTCAAACATTGCTGGTGTTAATTCATTATCAAATGGATAATTGTCAGCTGTACCTTCGTTCACATGCGCACATGGAATCATAATATCGCCTTTTCCTCCTTCTAAAATTCCTGCTTTACCCATTATAGAAACCGAATCAACGTTTAAGAAAATTTTATTTTTCTTATCTACTTTATATGGTTTTAACAATTCATCAATTGTTTCATAAGCTTGCTCACCAAAAGCATAATCCATGACGATAATTACTGGTTCGTTACCTTTTTCTACCGTTGCTTTTGAGAAAATTGTTTTTGATAAATCTACTTTCGAAGAATCAAATATTTGAACATCTATGTTTGTACCTGATTCATCTGGCAATGAAATCATTCCTTGCTTAGTTGCTACCTCTTCAACTTTTTTACGTAAATCTTTATTTTCTGAACTACTTAAATCTTCAAAAATTTGAAAATCGGGAGCGTTTTTATACTTTTTACCTAAGACTGGTTCAGCAAAAATTGAATTCATAACACTATGCATATTAGCACTAATGATATGAATTGGTCTTTCTATTAAATTGTTTTCTAATAAAACTTTTTTAATCGAATTAGCCCAAATTTCTCCATAAATATGATGGCCTAATCGTTCTCTAAGAATTGGACTAAATGTAATTGCTCTCTTATTATTATCTACAACTTCTTCTATGGCTAATTTACCCAACCAATATATTACATGTAAAAAACGATCTGGTTGCTCGCTAAATGCAAACTTATCATAGATGTCTTGAACTTCTGCAAACGTTCTTCCTAAAATATTTGAAGCGTGTGATGTAACGACATTCTTCTATGCCAATAGGTAAACGTTCAATTACGTATAAAAGTCCGTTTAATTCTACTTTTTCTTCTGCGATGGAACCATAAATTTCTGGTCGAAGTTCTAATAATGCTTCTCTCAAAGTTTCCCCTGAAACACCCATTGGTTTATAAAACCCTCTGTTAAACAAATGCCTCATGGTAATGTACAGTCGCTCAATAGCTGCTGAGGACTCTTGCGCTCTAGAGCGCGAAATGTTTTTAATGTCTTTCATTAATATGTCTTTTTTCTAACCTGCAAAGGTAGTGTTTTTATTTATTTAGTTTGATAATGTTATTTTTAATGAAGGAGCTAAATATTTATCATGATATTTTCTCATTAATAAATTTTCATAACTCTTTGGATTTTTTAAAATGTGTTTTTTAGATTTTGTCCAGTTTCCGTTTATTGTTGATTGCCAAATAATATCATATTCAATAGGAATAAAACATAATTCAGGTTCAATTGACATTGATTTACGTGTTACTTTATTCCCTTGATTATCTTTATAAGTATATTCACTGTAATGCTTATTATCTTCGATAAGTAATTTTTCAAAAGAAATAAAAAACCCAACTAAAGGAATCTTAAATCTGTACTCTGTAAAATTAACTATATTTTTACTTTTTCCTTTTTTTACAGAGACAATAATTTCTTCGTCTATTAAACTTTCTCCAGGAGAATTATCAGTATTTACACTTAAAATTTTAATTCTAATTTTTGCATTTTCAACCTCTGATTTGGTTAAAAATTTTATTTCTTTTAAAAATGGATGTGTTATCATTTCATCATAAGGTTTAAAATAAACCGCTGAATTTATATTTCCTAATCCAATTCTAAAACCACTTGTTTCATAGTTTCCTACTTCAATTTCCTTATTAAATTTTGGCTGTTCAATAACCACTTCCTTCAACTCAAAAACTTTTGGTTTCAATAAAATTATATCTGTTTTTGAAGATGCTTTTTTTATTTCATAACCTAAAGCCGAAAAAACTAATACTTTTTCTTCTTTTATATCCAATGAAAAACTACCGTCAGTTTCCGAAGTGGTTCCAATGGTTTCATTTTCCACCCAAATGTTCACATACGGAATGGGTTCGTCAGAAATACTGTCTTTGACCACGCCTTTGGTTTGGGCAGAAAGGGAAAAGGAAATAAGAAATAAAACTAAAAACTTATTCATAAAAATATATTATTTGAAACTCTGTCAAGCTGAACTTGTTTCAGCTTCTCTCATAGATTCTGAAACGAGTTCAGAATGACAAAGCGGTTATTTTTTATTTGTGAAAAAATCCGCAATTTTTCTATCATTACTTAATCTAGGAAGTTTGTTTTGACCGCCTAATTTACCTATCGATTTCATGTAGTCTTGAAAACCGTTTTTTGAAACTTTTGTAATTACTAATGTTCGAAGTACATTTCCTACGATTAAATCATCGTAATACACATTTTGTTTACGCATGGCGGCATCAATTTTTAACGAAAACTCTTCTAAATCAGTGGGTTCGTTTTCGAATTCTATGAACCATTCGTGATAAGGCAAGCCTTTTTCAGGGTTAATTTGTGGTGCTACGGTGAACTCATTTACCCGAATATCAGTTCCTTCCATGGCTTCTTTTAGCGCGGATTCTACTTCTTTTCCAATAACATGTTCGCCAAAAGCAGAAATATAATGCTTAATTCTTCCCGAAACAATGACACGATATGGTTTCAAACTCGTAAATTGAATGGTATCGCCAATGTTATACGCCCAAAGTCCGGCATTTGTTGAAATAATCAAAACGTAATTGATGCCTAATTCAACATCGCCTATTGTATAACGTTTTGGATTTTCATTAAAAAATTCGTCAGCTTTTATGAATTCGTAGAAGATACCTGAATTCAATAACAGCAACATGCCTTCTTCATTCTTGATCCCGAAGTTTCTCGATTGATAAGCAAAAAATCCTTCGGAAGCCGGGAATAATTCTATCGAATCGACTTTTCTGCCAATTAAATTTTCGAATTTCGCTCGATAGGGTTCGTAATTCACGCCTCCATAAATAAACAAATTGAAGTTTTTAAAAATTTCTCCAACTGGCTTTCCTGCTTTTTCCTTCAACTTCTCAAAATACATTTGCACCCAAGA
>JACXVH010000277.1 GCA_014763515.1 Flavobacteriaceae bacterium | reverse complement strand
AATATCGTGTTTTCTAATCTTTAATCAAATGAAATTCACAAACACACCTATTAAAAATAGACGCTTGGTGTTTGTAAACCACAACTGATTGACTAAGGAGAAACTAAGTTGTGGGTTGAGTTTTTTAAGACTTTAAAACTTTATGTCAATGAACTTTTTATAAAAATTATACCTTTTCAATCTTTCCTGAAAATGAAATTTTAACTTTGATTGGATTAAAAGTAAACCAACCTGTTTTACCTTCACCAAAACCTCTAATTTGTTTATAATCGTTGTCCGTTACTGTAGATGATTTATGCTTTCTGAAGAAATAATCTCCAGAAGTCAATTTCTGAACCCTATACAAGTGCTCTTTTAAAACTTCATAATCAGGATTTTCCCAATTGATTTCATCTTCGTTTAAGCCTAATAAAAACATATCGTTTATATGTAATGTAGTCACAATTTCTTTTCCTCCTATAGGTAATTGATAAGCGGATTGCCCAGTTCTTTTACGCTCTACTACTGTCCAAAAAGTAACTACATCTTCTTTTAGATTTCCTTTTTCGTCTTTGTAAATTAATACGTGATGGTTATTTCTTGGATTTACCCATTGGTTTATTTTATCTTTCAGTTTTTCAGCACCACCAATATTTTCTTTCATTCTAACTTTTAAAACAGGAACTGGTGCTCCATTTTTGTTGGGTAAAAATATTTGTGGTTGTTTTACTCCATCTTCATCTACTACAAAAAAAGTATTCGCTGGAATATTTCCTTTTACAAATCCACCTAATTCTTGGATTCTTTTTCTAATTAATAGTTTGATAGACTCATCTACAACCTTGTCCAATTGCTTTTCAGTAGTTAATGATTCTATTGATTTTCTAACATGAAAAGCTTCTTCTCCATTAAAGGTTCGTTTCCCGTAAACGGTTTCTTTATGTAATTGTCCGCGAGCGGCAACTCCAACATTTGCGTGAGTTTTTCCATTTTTTTCACACTTATGTGTTCTAACGGTAATATCGTTTGAAACTTTTTTGTGCGAAACTAGTATTTTATCTACAGCAACTTCCGCATCTTTTCTGAAAGTTTCCCAAGGTAATGGAAAGTTTTTTAAATCATAAGTTCTATTATATCTATTCCATTTTGATAATTCTTGAACATAAGAAACTTTTGTGCAAGCCATTACTAATGCATCGATTGCGTGATGACGATGATCTTCTCTTGTTTTTTCATTTTCATCATTTAATATGTTATTCATCCCCCATTTATGTCGCAAATTAGAAGTTGCCTGACCTGGAGAAACGATAACGTTTTTACAAATTCTTGATAAGTAGTTTTTTGCCTCTTTACTAATATATCTTGTGTCATTTAATTGACGAGACGAAAAATCATCATCAAATTTAACCTGAACAAAACGCTTGAATTTTTGATAGGCATTTGGATATTCTTTGGTATCTGAAAATAATTTTAAAGCTCTTTCTTTAATAGCTGACCAATTGGCTTCATCACTTCCATAAAATTCAAATGGTGTTTTATCTCCTTTTTTACGGTTTTCGTCTGCATAGCAAAGTGTTTTATTAGAAAAACTGTCATTCAAAGAGCGACTCCAAGGATGAATATGTTCAATTTGAACTTCACCAGAAAATAATTGCGTTACAGAAATAGGTTTTCCTGTATAAGGACAAGTTCTCTTACATTCTTCCCACAACTTATAAAGCAAAATATTATCATGAGTAATTCTTTGTCCTTCCTCAAGTAATCTTGCTTTAACTCTATCGTTTTCTTTTTCTAACCTTTTTTGTTCTCTACGAATTTTATTTCGCTGTGATTTTGAGATTTTTAAATCACGAGCCATTTCTACTTTTATTTCATCAATTTTGCCATGCTCGTCAATTAGTTCGTTGACTAATTTTCGTAATTCAAACAATGCGGTAATTACAATTGGATTTCGGATAGCTTGTATTTCTTTGTCAGCTTCTTTTCCAACTGGTAATTTATCTAATAATTCAGTAGCATCAATTGTAGCAGAATGATGATATAATTTTCGTAATTGATTATCTAAAATATTATAATCATTACCCGTTGTGCATTATTAAACGAGATTTATTTTTAAATTGTTTATATTTCTATTAAATACAAATTTATTCAAAAATTGAATAGAAGTTAATGTTGT
>JACXVH010000276.1 GCA_014763515.1 Flavobacteriaceae bacterium | reverse complement strand
AGTTTCTCGCGGAAGTGCTTGCCAAAGCGGAAGTGTTCGACCTTCTCATGTTTTAGCAGAAATTTTAAGTTTAGAAGATATACAGAAACCAAGTTTACGTATTTCTTTAAGTCATTACAACACCAAAGAAGAGATTGATTATTTGATTGAAATGTTGAAAGCAGTGTAAATTTTATTGTCAATCTGAACTTGTTTCAGATTTTAAAAATAGATTCCGAAATCGAAGATTCTACGAAGTTAAATAAATTCGGACTCGAGGCCAAAGCCGAATAGAGCGTAGTTAATGACAAAAGATAAAAAAAGCGGCTTTTAAGCCGCTTTTTTTGTTTTAATATAAACTTGGATATTTTGTTGGATTCACTTCGTTCATAATCTCATAAACCTTTTCAAAAATGTCTTCTACACTTGGTTTTGAGAAGTAATCACCATCGGTTCCATACGCTGGTCGGTGTGCTTTAGAAGCTAATGTTTGCGGTTCGCTATCTAAATGTTTGTACGCTTTTTGGTTTTCTACAATTTCTTGTAAAATATAAGCACTTGCACCACCAGGAACGTCTTCGTCAATTACTAATAAACGATTGGTTTTAGCTACACTCTTTACAATATCATGATTAATATCGAAAGGTAAAAGCGATTGAATATCAATTACTTCTGCGCTAATGCCAAAAGATTCTAATTCATTTGCCGCTTGTTCTACTAAACGTAATGTAGAACCATAAGAAACTAACGTAATATCAGAACCTTCTTTTATGGTTTCGACTACTCCAATAGGGGTTTTGAACTCACCTAAATTCGTTGGCATTTTTTCTTTTAAACGATAACCGTTCAAACATTCTACAATTAAAGCAGGTTCATCAGCTTCTAATAATGTGTTATAGAAACCTGCGGCTTTCGTCATATTTCTAGGAACTAAAACGTGAATACCACGAATAGCATTTATAATCATTCCCATTGGCGAACCAGAATGCCAAATTCCCTCTAAACGATGTCCGCGTGTACGAATAATTAAAGGCGCTTTTTGCCTTCCTTGTGTTCTATATTGTAATGTTGCTAAGTCGTCGCTCATAATTTGGATAGCATACAACAAATAATCTAAATACTGAATTTCAGCAATTGGGCGTAAACCACGCATTGCCATTCCAATACCTTGACCAAGAATCGTAGCTTCACGAATTCCGGCATCAGCCACACGTAACTCGCCATATTTTTCTTGCATACCTTCTAAACCTTGGTTAACGTCACCAATGTTTCCTGAATCTTCACCAAAAATTAAAGCTTCTGGATATTTAGAGAAAATAGCATCAAAATTATCACGAATTACCAAACGTGCATCAACGTGTTCAGCAGAATTGTCATATTGAGGTTTTACTTCCTTAATTGAAGTAACACTTTTGTTTGATTCTGAAAATAAATGCGAACTGAATTTTGGTTGAATTTTAGCAAAATAACTTTCAATCCAAGTCGCTAATTGCCCTTTTCCGCTTTCTTGAACAATTAAACGCAACACTTTACGCGCCGTTGTAATTATATCTTTACGAATTGGCTCTTTTATTGAAGCTAAATCGTTGGCATATTTTTCAATAAAAACTTTATTCGGACTTCCAGCAGCAATTGCATTTAGTAAACCAACTAATTCTTGTTGTTCGGCTTTGATTGGCGCAGTAAAAGCTGTCCAAGCGGCTTTTTTGCCATCTAAAACTTCTTTTTTAGAAGTTGCATCAATTTCGTTTAATTCTTCTTCAGTAGCGATGTTGTTGGCAATCATCCATTCTTTCATTTTTGCCACACAATCGAATTCAGTTTCCCATTCTAAACGCTCTTTGCTTTTGTAACGCTCATGACTTCCAGAAGTTGAATGTCCTTGAGGTTGTGTTAATTCTTGAACGTGAATTAAAACAGGTATATGTTCATTACGAGCAATAGTTGATGCTTTTTGATAGATTTCAACCAATGCAGGATAATCCCAACCTTTAACTCGAAGAATTTCGTATCCGTTATTGTTTTCATCACGTTGGAAACCTTTCAAAATTTCCGAAATATTTTCTTTTGTAGTTTGGTGACGTGCGTGAACTGAAATTCCGTATTCGTCATCCCAAACGCTCATTACCATTGGTACTTGTAAAACACCAGCTGCATTTATCGTTTCAAAAAATAAA
>JACXVH010000275.1 GCA_014763515.1 Flavobacteriaceae bacterium | reverse complement strand
TCCTTAATCAGTTCTTAACTATTTTTGAAAAAAGGGTTCAACTTTAATTAAAAAGTCAAACCCCATTTTTTTAACTTACACACTTTTTAGGATAGTGTCCTTTTTTTATTACGTGTATATGTAAAATTATAACTTTTCTGCACTATTGTTCTTTTTTAATTCTCTCATGAGCAATTGTACACCCTAAATAGTGTTATTGTTAAATGAGTTTGTAAAAATAATAAAGGCTATATTTTTAGTTCGATCTATTTGTGCTAATGTGTAATAAGTTCCGTCTGTTCCTGAATGAGTAGAAAATTCATTATTGTTTTCGTAAATATTATACCAACCTAAAGAATAATTCTCAATTCCTTTATGAATAAAATTATAAGTTTTAGAATTTAAGTAGTTGTCTTTGCCTTGTAATCCTTGTAAATTAGGTTGAATGAATTTAACATAATCTTTAAGTTTTATATTTAAATCTCCGGCAGGTTCTGTATAATCTATAGTTAAATCTGTATTTGATGGAACTGGAATTAATTTTTCATTCTCATAGAGATGACCCCAAGTGTCTTTATGACGTTGATTTTCTGGACAAGAGAATTTTACATTTAATTTCAAATCTTTATTAAATGCTTTTTTTACTAATTGTTCCCAACTTTTTCCTGATACTTTTTCCACCATTAAAGCTGCTAATGTATATCCTGCATTGGAGTAAACAAAAGGATTTTGCTCATCTGGAAAAACAGGTTTTAATGTTAATAAAAATTGACTAAACTGCTTTCTTTTTTGCTTTTTAGTTCCTTTAAATATTGGTATTTTAGAATCTTCTTCTTCACCTTGAAAAGGTTGTATTCCTGCTCTATGTGATAGTAAATCTTGTAAGGTAATATTGAAATATTCTGGTTTGCTTTTCAATTTCCATTCAGGGAATAAATCAAAGAATTTTGTTGTCCATTTTAACTTTCCTTTTTCAACATATTTTGCAATTATGAAAGCAGTCATGGCTTTAGTGTTTGATCCGATGTAAAATCGATCATCTAAATTTGCAACATCAGGCAAGTTTATAGAGTGTTTTCCTACTGTTGCTATTTCTAATATAGAATCCTCACTTATTACAGCATAACTTATTTCAGGAATATTAAAAGTAGTTCTAATTGAATCTGCAAATTCTATAGATTTTTGTCCAAAACATATTGTTGAAATGCTTAAAACAATAAGTATAACTAGTTTTTTCAAGATAAATGTATTTTAACTTTATATTACTCTTTCTGTAATTATTTCTTACTAAAACTTTTATCAAAGAAGTCAGCAATAAAACCTAATTTCATGCTACGAAGCATTTTCTTTTCGAACCACCAAAAGAATTTAAATTGCCCAAAAACAGTCCCTATAGTTACTAGAAGTATTTGGTAAATGGGAAAAATTAAAATTAATCTTAGTACACGATAAACCCAATGAGGTATTATGTCATCTGTTAATCCAATAAATTGCATAAAAGGAACGGCAAGTTTTAAAGAACTAAATCCGGTTATGGCAAATACTATAAAAATTATTACTAACTGAAAGTTACTGTTTACATTCCAGCGTTCTTTTAACTTCTTCATCATTTTATAAACGTGGCGAAAATCCTCCTAATTTTTGATTGTTTGTTAATTGAAAATAAACCAAATAGTTATAAATCATGTAGTTTACTTCGTAACCATAATCAATACCCGATTCGTAATTAATCAACATGGTATATAAGTTAGGATCATATTGCATAGGAAGTAAAACTCTTCTGTTCCATTCGGTTACCCAAAAAATATTTCTAGCTTCTAAATAACTTTGATTATAAAATCCTTTTGGTTTTGCGTGACCATTAAACCAAGATGTAAATCCTGGATCTATAACCACAACTTCATATTCAATTTCATCATTAGCAATTCTTACAGTATCACTTGTTAAAATAGTTTTACCTTCCGTTTCATTTTGAACGGTTTTATTTGAATTGCACGAAAAGAGTAGTGCAAAAAAAATGGCGAATATGTAAAAATAAACTTTCAAAAAGTTGTTATTTAGAACAGTTAAAGATAAAAAAAAGCACCGACTTAATCGATGCTTTTAACAATATTTTATTTATAAGAATTTATTTTTTCCCAAATAAACCACCTAAAAGTCCGCCTAAACCTCCTTTTTTCTTTGTTACAGC
>JACXVH010000274.1 GCA_014763515.1 Flavobacteriaceae bacterium | reverse complement strand
TTTTTACTTTTATAAAATTGTAACGAAAAACGATTATCGACTACTTATAGCCATATGAAATCATCTTCAGAAGCAGAATTTGTAAAGCAATTACAAGAAAATCAGAATATAATTCACAAGATTTGTCGGTTATATACTTCTGATGAAGATTCGCATAACGATTTGTTTCAGGAAATTACAATTCAACTTTGGAAAGCCTATCCTAACTTTAGAGGTGATTCTAAATTTACAACTTGGGCATATCGTGTTGGATTAAATACAGCCATTACACTTTATAGAAAAAAGAAAAAAACTTTTGACACTATCGAATTTGATAGTACCTATCATAAGATTAAACAGGAAGAATACAATTTTGAAGAAGAAGAACAATTAAAATTGTTATATGGCGCAATAAACGAGCTTAACGATATTGAAAAAGCACTTATTTTCTTGTACTTAGAAGATAAAGATTACAATGAAATATCTGAAACTTTAGGAATAAGTGAAGTTAATGCTCGTGTAAAAATGAATAGAGTAAAAGGAAAATTAAAAAAAATATTAAATCCGTAAGTTTATGGATGAATTAGAAATTTTAAAACGCGATTGGAAGAATAAAGAAAATTCTTTTAATCAAGTTAGCGAAAAGCAAATTTACAGAATGCTACACAAACGTTCTTCTTCCATTGTGAAGTGGATTTTAATTATTAGCATTTTGGAGATTTTATTTTGGAGTGTTTTAAACTTTTTTACATCAGATGAGAAATATTTAAAAACGCTCGAAATGTATCATTTAAAAACTGCAATGTCAATAATTAGTTTTTTTAATTATGCCGTAATTGCTTGTTTTATATATTTATTCTATAAAAATTACAAAACCATTAATACTACTGATAGTGTAAAGAGTTTAATGAAAAACATTATCAATACAAGACAAATGGTTAAATACTACGTTTGGTATAACTTAGGAATGACATTTGTGCTTTTAATTCTTGTTTTTACCTTCCAATTTATATATGATCCTAATATCCAAAAATTAGTAGACCAAGTCACACAGAACATGAACGAAACTACTTTTTATGTAATTGCATTTTTGTTTTATGCAGTAGTAAGTTTTGTATTCTTATTCTTAATTTGGTTGTTTTATCGTTTACTCTACGGAATTTTATTAAAACGATTATTAAGCAATTATAATGAATTAAAGAAAATCGATTTATAAGTTAATTTTTGAATTATATGGTTCAAGTTATCATAAAATTTACCCAGTTTATTATACTTTTAATGCTATTACTACTTTGTAGTATTGGAAATGCTCAAAAATTAGAAAATAGTTTATTGTGGAAAATTACTGGTAATGGATTAAAAAAACCTTCTTATGTTTTAGGAACCATGCATTTAATTTGCGATCCAACTTTAAGTCCAAAAACATTACGAGCACTCGATAAAACTTCCCAGCTTTATTTAGAAATTGATTTAACAAATGAAAGCAGTATTTTGAATGCTAGTGAAGATTTTTACATGGAAGAAAATCAAACCATTAAAGGTTTACTAACAGAAGAAGAATATTTAAAGTTAGATGAATTTCTAAAAAAATACATGAGTGTTTCTCTTGAATTATTAAACAATGTGAAACCTATAAATATTTCTTATTTGCTTTATCCTTTTTTCTTAGAATGAGATGCTGAACCCATTGAAAGTCAACTTGTAAAGATTACAAAAGAACAAAATGAACTTACTTTTGGTTTAGAATCAAATGAAGCACACAACGCGGTGATTGATAATTATAGTAATAGAGAACAACTTCTTGAATTATTAGAATTAACAAAGAAAGATGATACAACCCTAAAAAATGAAGCTAAACAAATGGCTAAAATTTATTTAGCTGAAGATATCGAGCAAATGTATGCCAACAGTAATGAAGAAAATGACCAACTTAACGAAGTTATTTTGAATAATCGAAACAAAAAGTGGATTCCAGTAATGGAAAAAGCCATGAAAGAAAAACCTACTTTTTTTGGTGTTGGAGCAACTCATTTAGCAGGAGAAGAAGGTGCTATAAAGTTCTTACGAAAACAAGGTTTTAAGGTAGAACCTGTAAAATAAAAAAGAGGCGATTTAAAATCGCCTCTTTTTTTGACACTATCCTAAAAAGTGTGTAAGTTAAAAATAATGGGGTTTGACTTTTTAATTAAAGTTGAACCCTTTTTTCAAAAATAGTTAAGAACTG
>JACXVH010000273.1 GCA_014763515.1 Flavobacteriaceae bacterium | reverse complement strand
AAATCCCGACTTGTTCGGGATTTTTTGTTAACAAATAATTGAGAGAATAACGCTCAAAAATCCGTATTTTTGAAAATCTTTACCAATATCATATTTTTACATTTAGAATGAAATTATTAAAGTCGTCTAAAAATAGAACTTTTAACTATCAACCGAGGTTTTCTGGTGAAAATAAGAGTTTGAATACCAGCGATTCTGAATCGAAAAATGATTTTGTTTCAAAATGGAAAGAAAAGCATAAACAAAACAGAAAAGTGAAATCGGTTTTGCCCATGTGGTCGTTACTACTTTTATTGGTATTATTATTGCTTGGGATTTATGCATTAGACATGTATATTAATTAAAACTGAAGAAAATGGGACTTTTGGCAAAAAGAAAAAATAAAAAGTTTAGTTACCAACCAAGGTATTACGAACAAGATGGAGAAGGTAGTCCGTTTGAAATTAAACAAAAATTCGACGATTATCGTGTTACTATTGGTTCTAATAAAGGCTTGAAAACTAAATTTATAAAAGCATTAAACGATTATAAATACAATAAAAACAAAGAAGCAAATAACCGAATTTTAATCATTATCGGTGTTTTGTTACTTATTTTTCTATTTATAATTGATTTTGATTTATCGATCTTCAAAATAAAATAAATGCCTAATGTAATTCAACTATTACCAGATCATGTAGCGAACCAAATTGCTGCTGGAGAAGTGGTGCAACGACCAGCTTCAGTAGTAAAAGAATTACTAGAAAATAGTATCGATGCAAAAGCAACAGATATTAAACTAGTAGTAAAAGATGCTGGTAAAACTCTAATCCAAGTTATTGATAACGGTGTTGGTATGAATGTTACCGATGCTCGTTTATGCTTTGAACGTCATGCAACTTCAAAAATTCGTCATGCAGAAGATTTATTCGATTTGCATACCAAAGGATTTAGAGGAGAAGCTTTAGCCTCTATTGCAGCTATTGCTCATGTTGAACTAAAAACAAAACAAGATCAAGAAGAATTAGGAACGCATTTAGTTATCGAAGGGAGTAAATTTGTTTCTCAAGAAGTAGCAGTTTTGCCAAAAGGAACTTCCTTTTTAATTAAAAATCTATTTTTTAATATTCCGGCAAGACGCAATTTTTTAAAATCTGATGTAGTTGAATTACGACATATTATAGATGAGTTTCAACGAGTAGTTTTGGCACACCCTAATATTTATTTTACCTTGATTCATAATGGAAGTGAAGTATTTAATTTACCAGCTTCTAATTACCGACAAAGAATTGTAAACATTTTAGGAGGAAAATCAAATGAAAAGTTAGTTCCAGTAACTGAAGAAACGGAGATTGTAAAAATTAGCGGATTTATAGGCAAGCCCGAATTTGCAAAAAAGAGTAGAGGCGAACAGTTTTTCTTTGTAAACGATCGTTTCATAAAAAGCAGTTATTTGCATCATGCTTTAATGAGTGCCTATGAAGGTTTATTGAAAGAAGGAAATCAGCCTAGTTACTTTTTATATCTACAAGTACCACCGCATACCATAGATATTAATATTCACCCTACTAAAACGGAAATTAAGTTTGACGATGAGCAATCGTTGTATGCTATTTTAAGAGCATCAGTAAAACATAGTTTAGGTCAGTTTAATGTAGCTCCAGTTTTAGATTTTGAACGCGATCCTAATCTAGATACTCCCTATGAGTATAAAGATAAAGATTCGTCGATGCCTATTATTCAAGTCGATGCTAATTTTAATCCATTTGCTGAGGAAGTTTCAACTAAAGCTACTACGACTACATCTAGCTCTAGTTCGTTTGGTTTTAAAAGTAATTTTCCTAAACGCGAATCGGCTTCGTGGGAAAGTTTGTATGTAGATTTAAAGTCGGATACAGAGGAAGTTGTTTCCATTTCATTTGAAAGTGAAGAAGTTACAGGTTCATTGTTTGATGATTCAGAAGTAGAAAAGACTACTACAACTTATCAAATTCATAAAAAATATATAGTAAGTTCTATTAAATCGGGAATGTTGGTTGTAGATCAAAACAAAGCACATCAACGCGTTTTATATGAACAATTTTTAGCTAATATTACGGTACAAAGTGCATCTAGTCAAAAATTACTATTTCCATTAGAATTGTTTTATTCATTTGATGAAATTCAATTTATTGAAGAATTAAAACCTTCATTAGAAAATACAGGATTTATTTTTGATGAAATTGG
>JACXVH010000272.1 GCA_014763515.1 Flavobacteriaceae bacterium | reverse complement strand
ATGAAGAGAATGGAATAATGAAAGAGTTTAAAGCACATTTTTCATTAAAACGATAGATAATAACAACAAAAAAAGCCACTCAATTGAGTGGCTTTTTTTATATTTGCTTTTTTACAAACACAATAATTACAATATATGAAATTGAATTTTAAATCAGTTGTATGTGGTTTAGTTCTAATTTTAGTAACTACTTTTACAAAAGCACAATGTACAACAAATGTTGTAGCTTGTGATTTATCAACAAATCCGACTTTTTCTTTTGTAACTCAAAGTCCTGCGAGTACTTCTTGTTTAGATTTACTTCCAGGAAATACTGTTGCTTATATCACAACTTATGTAGCACAATCTGGGTTTTTAAATATGTTGATAAATGGTAATGCAAGTACAGGATTTTTAGATGTTGCAGTTTTTAATGTGCCTTCAGGAATGTCTCCTTGTGTAGCCATTCAAAATTCTGCAAATGAAATACAATGTAATTATGCAAGTAATAGTAATGGATGTAATCAACTAGGAAATGCTTTTGGTTGCGCATCTTCAGTACCTGCACCATTTGTAAATGCGGGTCAAACCTTAATGATTGTTGTAGAAAATTGGAGTGGTGCTTCAACTAATTTTACAATTGAATTAGGTAATACACCAGATTCTGCAGAGTTTGCTAGTCCAGATGCGACTATTTATCCTGCAGGGCCATTTTGCTTAAATGACATTGCTTATCAGTTAACTTCAGTAAATAATGGTGGAAACTGGTCTGGGCCAGGAGTTACATCAACTGGTTTGTTTTATCCTTCTGTTGCTGGTGTGGGTATTCATACAGTTAACTATCAAATCGGATTAGGAACAGCATGTGCTTCTGCACTTGAATCAATTCAAATTGAAGTAAAGCCATCCCCTGGATTACCAACAGTTACAAGTCCTATAATTTATTGTGTTGGAGATTCTGCTGTAGCTTTATCGGCAACACCAGATTCACCAGGAAACACATTAAATTGGTATACCAATGCTACAGGAGGTATCGCTAGTACAACAGCACCAACTCCGTCAACAGCTGTTCAAGGAAATTTTAATTATTGGGTATCTCAGACAAATGCTGAAGGATGTGAAAGTTTTAGACGTCAAATTACAGTTGTTGTATCCCCTATTCCTGATACCCCGATAATTACTGTAACACCAGCAACTTGTTCATCTGATGGAAGTGCAGTTATCAGTAATTTTAATGGTTTAGATGATTACCAATTTTTTGATGGTAGTGGATTACCAACTACTAATCCAACATATGATGGTTCTGGAAATATTCTTGGATTAAATTTTAATGAGAATTATACTATAGTAGCAAATAATGGGAGTTGTTATTCAGGTTCTTCTTTGAGCTTTACTATTCAAGATATGTTAACAACTCCAGATGTTCCTTTAATACAAACTACTCCAGCAACATGTACTAATAATGGCTATAGTATAATTACAAATTTTGTAACAGGCATATTATATGATTTTTCACCTACAGGTCCTTTAGTTGATTCATCTGGAAATATTACCGGGATGGTTTTTGGACAAAATTATCAAGTTAGAGCATATAATGGAAATTGTTATTCGAATTTTACATCTAATTTTTCTAATGATCAAATGTTGGCTCAGCCAAGTGAACCAATTGTTGTAACTTCAACACCTGTTTCTTGTTCGAGTGATGAAATTAAAAGTATTAGCAATTTAGAAGCTAATGTGAATTATATTTTTTCACCATCAGGTCCTACTGTAGATTTAGCAACTGGAGAAATTTTAAATATGCAATTCAATACCGACTATGTAGTTTATGCTCAAAGTACAATTTCACCATGTTTTTCTACAACTACTCCTCAATTTAATATACAACAAATGTATCCAACACCAAGTGCTGCGATAATTACCACAATTAATCCAACTTGTACTACTGATGGTTACAGTTATATTTCAAATTTTGACCCTACTTTAGATTATACCTTTGCACCCTTAGGACCTTCTTATGATACTAATGGTAATATTACTGGAGAAGTTTTTGGTACAAACTATACATTGACAGTTTCAAATACTAACTGTTCAGTTGATTCTAATTTTACTACTAAAGGTATGATTAGTACCCCATCAATATTAGTAACGAATAACAGTCCGAGTATTTGTGATGGAGATATGACTAATATAGTTGTGACGGGCTTACAGGCAGGAGAGACTTTAAA
>JACXVH010000271.1 GCA_014763515.1 Flavobacteriaceae bacterium | reverse complement strand
TCTAAACGATTTACTTTTTCAATTTTAGACAAATTTTCGCCAAAACATTCTTTTCCATTGTATAATGGGTCTTTTGCGCCTTCATTCGGTTTTGGAATAAAACTAAATTTTTGCAATGGTAAAAAAGGAGAACCGTAAATTTGGAATTGTTTATTAGTGCCACGACCAACACTTACATTCGTTCCTTCAAAAAAGCACAAACTTGCATATAAATTTATTGCTTGGTCGTTAGGTAAATTTGGTGAAGGTTTCACAGGTAAACTATAACTCATATTTCGAGTGTAATTTTCACATGGAATAACGGTTAACTTACATTGAATTCCATTAGTTAGCCATTTTTCACCATTAATCATTTTAGCATATTCGCCTATGGTCATGCCATGTAAAACAGGAATTTTATGCATGCCTACAAAACTTTTAAACTCTTCTTCAAGAATGGGTCCATCTACAATATCAATATTAGGATTTGGTCTGTCTAAAACCAATAACGGAATATTTTGCTCCGCACAAGCTTCCATTACATAATGTAGCGTAGATATATAAGTGTAAAATCGCGCACCAACATCTTGAATGTCGAAAATCATTACATCAATTCCTGCTAATTGTTCCAGTTTTGGTTTTTTGTTGTTTCCGTAAAGTGAAATAATAGGTAAACCAGTTTTGCTGTCTTTTCCATTTGCAACGTGTTCGCCAGCATCAGCTGTTCCTCTAAAACCATGTTCTGGAGCAAATATTTTAGTTGCGTTAACTTTTTGTTTCAATAAAAAATCAACTAAATGTGTTCCATTTGAAAGAATTCCAGTTTGATTGGTTACAACTCCAACTTTTTTGTTTTTGAGAATTGGCAAATATTTAACTGAATTATCAGCTCCTAAAATTATTTTTTTATCAGTTTTTATAGAGTCAAGAACTTTTCCCTTTTCCCTTTTCCCTTCTCCCTTAAACTTAGAAACTGAATTTCCACATGAAAAAACAATTAAAACCAAGAATAAAAACGTATTTTTGAACAATAATTTCGGAATCATAACCATTGAATTTAGAATATTTCATAGCCAAACGACTTACCGCTGCTAAGGGCCATAAAAGTAGTGTTTCTTCTCCAATTATTAAAATTGCAACTGTTGCTATTGCATTAGGAATTTTAATGATGATTGTTTCTGTAGCCACAGGAATTGGTTTGCAAAGAAAAATACGCGAAAAAGTGTCAGCTTTTAATGGACATGTTATTATTTCAAATTTTGACGATAATCAATCTCAAGTTAATACGGTACCAATATCTACGAATCAAAATTTTTATCCAAAGTTTAATTTAGTTGATGGTGTTAAACACATTCAAGCTGTAGCAAATAAAACTGGATTAATTAGAACTGATGAAACTGTTGAAGGGATAGTTTTAAAAGGAGTTGGGCAAGATTATGACTGGAATAATATTAAGGAGTACTTAGTTCAAGGCGATTTGCCAAAAATTTCAAATAAGTTAACAGATGAAATTATAATTTCTGAGTTTTTAGCTAGTCGTTTAAAAGTAAAGTTAAATGATGTTTGCCGAACTTATTTTTTAAAAGAAGGAGGAAAAGGCTATAATCTAAGAAGTTTTAAAGTAGTCGGGATTTTTAATTCAGGATTTCAAGAGTTCGATGCTAATTATATAATAGGAGATATTAAGCATATTCAAAAAATTAATAAATGGCAAAAAGACCAAGTGGGGCAATTTGAAGTTTTTTTAGACGACTTTGATAAGATTGAAGAAAAAGGAAACGAAATTTACAAAGCAATTCCTCCTACATATAATAGTATAACAATTGCAGAAAAGTACTACAGCATTTTTGAATGGCTAAAACTTTTCGATTTTAATATTATTGTAATATTAATAGTAATGATTGTGGTGGCTACTATTAATATGGTAGTAGCTTTGTTAGTTCTAATTTTAGAACGTACCCAAATGATAGGTGTTTTAAAAGCATTAGGTGCTTCAAATTGGAGTGTTAGAAAAGTTTTTCTTTACAATGCATTTCATTTAATAGCTCGCGGACTTCTCTGGGGAAATGTAATTGCATTATTATTATTAGTAATTCAAAAGTATTTTGAAGTAATAAAACTAAATCCACAAAACTATTATGTAAATGTTGCACCTGTTTATATAGATATACCTTATATAATAGTATTAAACATAGGTACTATATTAATAAGTATAATGGTATTAATAA
>JACXVH010000270.1 GCA_014763515.1 Flavobacteriaceae bacterium | reverse complement strand
TGAAGAAAACAAATTTTAGCCGACTTAATAGTCGGCTTTTTTATTAACCAAAATTTTAATTATGCAATTAAGAAAATCGGAAAGAAGTAAAGCTAAAATTAAAATGGCTTTACAAGGACCAAGTGGAGCAGGTAAGACACTAAGTGCTTTACTAATTGCTCAAGGATTGACAAATGGAAACTTATCCAAAGTAGCCATTATTGATACAGAAAATGGAAGTGCAGATTTATATTCACACTTAGGTAATTATAATGTACTTACATTAGAAAGTCCACATTCACCTGAAAGGTACATGGAAGCAATAGATGTTTGTTTAAATGCAGGTATGGAAGTAATTATTTTGGATTCCATAAGTCATGCATGGGATTATCTAATAGATTATCATTCATCTTTACCAGGTAACTCATTTACTAATTGGGCAAAGATAACACCAAGACAAAAAGCATTTGTAGATAAGATTTTACAATGTAATGCTCACATTATCTCAACTATGCGAGTTAAACAAGATTATGTGTTGAGTGAAAAGAATGGTAAGATGGTTCCTGAAAAAGTGGGATTAAAAGCAATTCAACGTGATGAGATTAGCTACGAATTTACTATTGTATTTGATATAGACAGTAAACATTTTGCTGTTTCAAGTAAAGACAGAACCCAACTTTTTGAAGGCAAACCACCTTTCACAATAAATACTTCCACAGGGAAGAAAATATTAGATTGGTGTAATAGCACTTTATCTAAAGAAGAACTTAAGCAGATGGTTATACAATGTAACACGCTTAAAGAACTAACAGAACTCTACAATACCAATTTAGATTTAGCTAAAAGTATTGAGCATGATTTTATCTCTAAAAGAGATTTACTTCAGAATTTAATTAATAACGCAACAAAGTCATCAAATGGAAATGGTACTTACACCCATAAACAATAAGGAAAATTTTACTCCTGAAGTCACCCATAACCTTTCAGAGAAGATGGAACAAGCTCCGCTAATTAATCAAAAAGCAGAGAGAAAAATTTCTCCCTTTATTGAAGCGAATACTGATGAGATTAATTTTTCTAACCTTAAGCAAGATTGCATCATTCCAGTTTTCACAAAGGATAATGAAATCACAATTAGTCATCAAGGGTTTATTGATTCTGCTTTAAAGGTAACCCATAGGTTATTCTCCAATGAGCACATAGAATTACCTGAAATTAGAGTTTCACATCAAATCAAAGGTAGAACTCCTGATGCTTTACATATTCCTGCCAAAGAATTACAAGAACATCAAAGAACCATGTACTATGAGAGAATGGCTTTTATTATCCGAATTCCAAGTATTACGAAAACTATTGGTGGAAATGAATTGTCTTTGATAATAGGCGGAGTTAGAGCATATAATTTGGAAAACCTTTACAACAAGAAAACATATGAGAAGTTCAAGTTTTTCATCGGTTTTCAAAATATGGTTTGTTGTAATTTATGTGTTTCAACAGATGGCTTCCAAAATGAAATTAGAACTATGGGCTTACTTGACCTAGAGGTTAAAATGGAAGAGGTTATTAGAGCTTATAACGCAGAAAGACATCTTCAGGAAATGGAAGAGTTAACCAATAAAAGTTTAACTGAAACACAATTTGCTCAAATTATAGGAAAAAGTAGGTTGTATAACTTTTTACCTAAAAAGGAGAAAGTAGAGATTCCTGAACTTATGCTTAATGATGGTCATATTTCAACTGTTGCAAGAGAATATTATGAAGATGAAAGTTTTAGTAGAGGAGAAAATGGTTCTATAAGCATGTGGAAGTTTTATAATTTGCTCACAGGAAGTAATAAATCTTCCTATGTTGATACTTTCCTAGATAGAGGAGTGAATGCCTTTTCATTTGCAAAAGGTGTCTCAAATGCACTAAGTGATAGTAATTCTAACTATGCTTGGTTTTTGAGTTAAAAAGAAACCCAGCATTAAGCTGGGTTTTTAAATTTTTAGAATAAACTTAATTGAGTTTCTACTTTTGGATGAAAAGTGCCAATTATCATAAAAGGATTATGAGATGTAAAGTGGAATAGTGCAGAAGTTCCTAAAAAGAAATGCAAATCTTTTGTTTTAGCAAAGTCTTCAAAATATTTATATGACACTATCCTAAAAAGTGTGTAAGTTAAAAATAATGGGGTTTGACTTTTTAATTAAAGTTGAACCCTTTTTTCAAAAATAGTTAAGAACTGATTAA
>JACXVH010000269.1 GCA_014763515.1 Flavobacteriaceae bacterium | reverse complement strand
TCCGACATTTGAAACCTTAGCCGAATATCGTATGGTGAAAAACTTGGGTGCCGATTGTGTAGGAATGTCAACCGTGCCTGAAGTAATTGTAGCACGTCATATGGATATGAATTGTTTTGGTGTTTCTGTTATTACTGATATGGGTGACGAGGAAAGTATACATGATGTAAATCACGAAGAAGTTTTAGAAGCAGCTAAAACAGCTGAACCAAAAGTTAGAGCATTAATAAAAAACTTGGTTCTTAATTTTTAAGATAAGTGGAAATGGTATCATAGAAGTTCTCTGGAACAAATGGTTTAGTTATAACATCATTCATACCATAAGATAAAAGCATTTCTCTGTTTTCATTGAGTGAAATTGCTGTTAGAGCAATTATAGGTGTTTTGGTATCAAACGTTCTAATTTCAGAAGTGGCTTCTGTTCCATTAATACCTGGCAAATGTACATCCATTAATACCAAGTCATAAAGGTTTGATTTTAAATGTTCAATCGCTTCTTCGCCATTGTCAATTATTTCACAAGTAATTCCTTTTTTCTCTAACATTTTTTTGGTAATCATTTGATTAATTTGATTGTCTTCTACTAATAAAATACGTTTGTTAGAAAACAAGTCTTTAGAAAATGATTTTTTAGTTTTTTCTTTAGATAAGTTGGTGCCTTTTTCAAAATGGAGAGTAAAACTGAATGCTGTTCCTTTATTTGTTTCACTATTCAAATGGATTTCACTACCTAAAATTTCAAGAATCTTTTTAACAATATATAAACCAAGACCAGTTCCACCATAAGTTCTATTTATTTCAACGGAACCTTCTTTTTGTTTATCTTTTGGAATACCAATACCATTATCTTTTATTTCGAAAAATAGTTTTACGTTTCCATCATTATTTTCTACTTCATTTATAGTTAACCAAACATCACCATTTTTACTAAATTTTATGGCATTATTGATTAAGTTAATTAGAATTTGAGAAAGTTTTGTAGGATCGCCAATAACGTTGTAATTTATTTTAGGATCTATCTTTTGATGAAAATTAATATTGTTAGAAAGAATAAATTCATTGAATGACGTTCTAATATTTTCAAGTAATTCTGTTAGGTTGAAATTTATATTTTCTACCATTACCTTATCCGATTCCAATCGGTTAATTTCTAGAATATCGTTAATAAAATTAATTAAATAACTGCCTGAAAACTCTAGGGATTTTAAATAGTTTAATTGATTTGCTCTTGGTTTTTCTTGTAGTAAAAGATAGGTAATTCCATTAATGGCATTTAATGGCGTTCTTAATTCGTGACTTACAGTTGCTAAGAATTCGGCTCTAGCTTTTGAAGCTTTTTCTGCTTTTTCTTTTTCTTTTGTAAGTTCTAAGTTTTTCTCTTTTAAAAGTTTATTGGTCGTAATTCTTATTTTATTGTTTTTATACAAAGACAAACTTAACAACGATAAAATGGAAATTAAAGCTATACTCAAAATACTGATTAGCTTAGAAAAACGCAATGTTTTTTGTTGGTTTTTCTTTTCTTTGTCTAGTAGTTCAATAGTTTTTAATTGTTTGTCGAATTCAATTTTTTCAAAAGTATTATCGGTTAAATATTTTGAATAATATTCACCAATTGAGTCAGAGATGGCAATGTATCGATTTAGATAAATATTAGAATTTTTGAAATCGTTGTTTTCTATCAAAACTTCACTCAGTTTTTTAAGAATTTTTTTTTGAAGTATGATATTTTTATTATTGTTTTGATTTGTTTTAAGAGCTAATTCGAGATCGTTAATAGCAGCAGTATAATTATGATTTAAAAAATTTATTTCGCCAAGTTGATAATAGGCTTCAATTTTAGTATCAACTAAGGTATCAGAATTTGAAATATTTGAAATAACATTTCTAAAGATATTTTCTGCTAAAATAATATTACCCTTGTTTTTTTGAATAATTCCCTTTTGTAGATTGATTAATTCTATTGCTTCATCAAATTCTAAACTTTGATAAATAGAAGTCGCTTTTTTAAAATATATTTCAGATAATTCGGGTTTATCTTTTTCTAAGTAACATTTTCCAAGATTGTAATAGGCAAGTGCTAAATTAGAATTAGCATCATCTTTTGTATAAATATTTATACTTCTAATGAAGTGTTCAATAGCAGTTTCGGTTTTTTCTAAATCGTAATAAATCTCACCAAGAACTAAATAGCAATCAGCAAGTTTGCCTTCAAGCTTATTATTTGTGGCAAAATCTATAGCCTTTTCGGTATAAACAATTGCTTTATTAAAAGATTTTTTGTCTTCCTTATTGAAAATTGCAATTTCTAAATAGTAATCGATACTGTCATTAATTTCCGCAACTTCTTTGTACAACGATTGTGAATAACCCGTCAAGGTTATTAAAAAGAATAAAAGTATTTGAAATGAAATATTCTTCTTCAATGAATTTTTATTATTTAGTAAGTTAATGAGTAACTTGTTATAAAAATAGTAAAAATTATTTATTGTTTGAGAATAAAATTAAATCTACAATACGCGAAGAATAACCAATTTCATTATCATACCAGCCTACAACTTTTACCATTCTGTCGATAACAGATGTTAATTGCGCATCAAATAGACACGAATTTGAGTTACCCAAAATATCAACAGAAACAATTGGATCTTCGGTGTAAGCTAGAATTCCCTTTAAATTTGTTTCAGAGGCTTTTTTAAAGGCTTCATTTATTTGTTCGATGGTAACTTCTTTTTTTACGTTTAACGTAATATCCGTTAAAGAACCATCTGGAACGGGAACACGAATACCACAACCCCCAATTTTTCCATCGAGTTCAGGGAAAATCTTAGTTAAAGCTTTTGCGGCTCCAGTTGTTGTAGGAACAATAGATTGTGCTGCACCGCGCGCTCTTCTTAAATCTTTATGAGGCTGATCGTGTAAACTTTGATCGGTTGTATAGGAGTGAACCGTTGTAATATATGCCTGTTCGATTTCACAAAGTTCCTGTAAAACTTTTAACATTGGTGCGGCATTATTTGTAGTACAACTTGCATTTGAAAT
>JACXVH010000007.1 GCA_014763515.1 Flavobacteriaceae bacterium | reverse complement strand
AAACGGTTAACCACTTATACTTAATTTATTAATTTAAAAACCGTTTTAAAAATGAAAAAATTTATTTTTAGTGCTGTTGCACTTGTAGCCTTCTCTTTTGCTGGTGTGGCAAATAATGAAGTGAAAGAAGAAAAAGTTCAAGTTAAAGAAACAGTTAAAGCTGATCCTTGTATCGAGTGGGCAATTGGCGCTTTGGGAGAACTTGAAGCAGCAATGGGTTGCGAATTTTCTGATGTAGAATCAGGAGCAATTTTATTAGCATTAACAAAATATTGTTAATTATTTTATATGCGGTTAATTCTAATTAAAGTTAACCACATATTTTTCAAACATTTGTAAAATTTTAAACAAAATCAGATGAAATTATTAATAGTGTGTTTATTTTTTTCATTTTTCACTTTTTCTCAAAATTTTAAATCAATTAAAGTTGAATATTCAACAATTTTGGAGCCTGTTTTAACCAAAAAATATGATGATGATAAATTCAACGAATTAAATAGAAAAATTAACGAGTCATTAAATAATAAATCATTTTATTTAGAAGCAAATAGTAAAGGTTTTATTTTTAGTGAATCTGAAATAATAAGAAAAGATGAAGAACAGGAAAAAATAGAAAAACTTGCAAATTCAATATATACGATTAATTCTTTTTATTATTCTAAATCAGGAAATGAATTATATAAAGTTCTTGACGATGTTAGTATAAAGGTGAACAATGAGTTTAATTGGATTTTGTTAGAAGATTCAAAGACTATAGACAATTATATTTGTTATAAAGCAACTTGTACCATTAGCTTCAAAACTAGGTATAGTGGTACGGGAACAAAAGAAATAACAGTATGGTATACTCCTGAAATAAATTTTAATTATGGACCCAATGGTTATATGGGATTACCTGGACTAATTTTAGAATTAGAATATAATAAAACGAAGCTAGTTGCAAAAAAAATAGAATTTTTCAAAGAAGAAAATAAAATTTACATTCCAAATAATAAGATAATTACAGAAGAAGAATACATTAAAAAATTAAAAGAAAATTCTCCTTTTTAAATGTCAAAATACCTATTAATTTTTTTCTTTCTCCCATTCCTCTCCTTCTTCCAAACCCTAACTGGCGTGGTGCAAGACAGTTTAGGCAAGCCCTTGCAAAATGCTAATGTGATTGCTAAACCCTTGGTTGAAAAAGCCGGCTTAAAATTCTTCATCACCGATCATTTAGGGCGATACAAATTAGAATTAGAAAAAAACACACCTTACGAGGTTAAAGTTTCCTATTTGGGTTTCCAAGAAGAAGTCTTAAACCTTCCGGCTAATTTTACTATTCGCGAACATATTTTTAAACTAAAAGAAACCAGGCAAGAGTTAAAAGAAATCGTGATTAACTATGATTACCAACCTGTTGTAGCTAAAAAAGACACGCTTATTTACGACGTTAAAGCTTTTGCTAATGGCAACGAACGCAAAATGAAAGAATTGCTCTAAAAATTGCCCGGCGTAGAAGTAGACAAAGATGGTTCGGTTACCGTGCAAGGTAAAAAAGTAACCAAAATGCTCGTAGAAGGCAAATCGTTTTTTGGTGGCGGTACCAAATTAGCGGTAGAAAATATTCCCGCCGATGCATTAGACAAAGTAGAAGTAATCGATAATTTCAACGAAGTTGGGTTTTTAAAGCAAGTTTCCGACAGCGAAGACTTAGCCATGAATGTGAAACTTAAAGAAGATAAAAAGAAATTTATCTTTGGCGATGTAGAAGCCGCTGCCGAAGTAGCCAATGACAACGGATTTTATCTCGGGCACACAGGTTTGTTTTATTATGCACCAAAAACCAATGTCAGTTTTATTGGTGATCTCAACAACATTGGAAAACGAACTTTTTCGTTTGAAGACATGATGCGTTTTCAAGGCGGAGCAAGCAGTTTTATTTCCGGTAGAAAACAGCTGACGGATTTGTACAACTTCGCTTCCGATAATACTGATGTGGTGGAAAACAAATCACAATTTGCAGCGCTTAATTTTCGTCAGGAAATCAATTCGAAATTAGATGTGGAAGGTTTTGGTATCTTTTCAAAACTCTTTACCGCTTCTTTAAGCGAAACTCAAAACGAATATTTACAAAACAGTGCATTTACTTTCGAAGATAAAACGAGTACTACGCAAAATAAAGCGATTTTAGGCATCGGAAATGTAAAATTAAACTTCTCTCCCAATAATCGTGAAAAATGGTTTTACAACGCCCAATTTCAAGCGAGTAGCAATGATATTGCCAGTCAAATCCTATCGGTTCGTGACGGAGCGCAAAATACGTTTCAAAATTTTCAAAATGCCGATAACGCTCAGTTAAAGCAGTATGTGGAATGGCACAAGCAATACAAAAATAAAAATCATACCACGACTTTTGTGGTTAACCAAAGTTACGATCACAATAAACCGCAAAATCTTTGGTTTACCGACACTGATTTTTTAGCTGGATTAATTCCGTTAGTAGACGATACCGAATATCAAATTCAGCAAATCAAAAGGGTGAAAAGCAATAGCGTAGATGCTTTATTTAAACATTATTGGATTCTAAACAGTTTCAATCATTTGTATACCAATGTGGGAAACAACCTCGGAACCTCAGCCATAACCATTTCCGAAAAGCAATTTCTAACAGATGGTTCTGTCAATGATTTTGCAACCAATGGATTTGGTAACGATTTAAATTATACATTGAACGATTTTTACGTAGGATTGGAATACAAATTCAAAATAGGAAAATGGATCAATAAACCGGCGCTGTATGCACACTTTTATCATTTAAAGACCAAACAAATGGCAGCCGATTATGTGTTGAATAAAACCTATTTTGAACCGCAATGGACTAGCGAATACGAATTCAATCAATCGGAAAATGTAAAGTTGAATTACAAATTAAGTAACGATCTTCCCGATGCCACACAATTACTAGAACGTTATACGTTGCAAAGTTACAATTCGGTTTTTAGAGGAAACGCCTTGTTGAAAAACGAACGTTTTCATTCGGCTACGTTACGATACACTAAAACCAGTATGTATCGCGGTTTAATGTTGTTTGCCAATGCGAGTTTCAATAAAAAAGTGAGAACCATTAGAAATGCAATTGAACTTGACGGAATCAATCAGTTTACAACACCGGTTATTACTGATAATCCGGAAACCAATTGGCGTGTCAATGCTAATATTTCCAAAAAAATCTATCGTTTCCGCTTGCAACTGAATACCAATTTAAGTTGGTTCAATTACGTGCAAACCCTAAACGGAACCACAACATCAAACGACAGAAACAATCAGTCATTAGGATTAAAATTGCGAACAGCTACCAAAAAATGGCCGTCAGTAAGTGTGGGTTATGCTAAAGATTTTAGTCAATTTTCGGGTTTAACCCAATCTGATTTTACAAACGACAGAATCACTTTTGATTTGGATATTGATTTTCTGAAAAATTTCAATTTTAAAACCGATTACGAAGTAACATTTAACCGAAACAGCAACAATCAGAACAACAATTACCGAATTGCCAATGCTTTTTTGAGTTACCAAAAGAAGAATAATCCGTTCCGATTTGAACTTTCTGCGCAAAACTTCCTGAACAATGGCACAAAAATTAACAATATTTTTTCAGATTATTTGATTTCCAATACCACAACCTACATTTTACCACGAATTATGATGTTGGGTATTAGTTATAAATTATAAAAGCCTTACATTTTGTAAGGCTTTTATAATGTTTTCTTGTTAAATTTAACTCAATAAATAAACAGCTATTATTGCAGGAACAAAGTAAATCACAATAGTTCTTGCACCGTCATAATCTTTGGCAATTCGTTGTCCAAAAAGTAACATTAATAAGGTTTTGCAAGATAAAATTGCTCCATAAAAACCGATTGTAGATTCCGTTTTCGTTAATAATTCGATTATTCCAGCTACAGAAAAAACACCTGAAACAATTTCCATTACTAAGATTACAAATAATGCTAGTGGAACTTGGTTACCAAAAATAGTTCCTGAAAAATGTCCTTTTAACCATGCTACATTTCCTTTCCAGTCTTTAATTTTGTCGTATCCCGATTGTAAAAATGTTATGGCTAACAATGCCAAAAGTAAAATAGGTGTTGCGTTTTGTAACATCATAGTTGTTCTTTTTTATGTATTAGTCGTGTTAATTTTATAGATAAATCTGTAAGTATAATCTTACTATTTCCGTTTCGCTCGATGTGATAAATAGCGTTTTCTAATTCTTTAAAAATTTCCCCAATGTTGCTTCCGTTAACAAATGGAGCAAACTTTTCTAATTCAAACTTAGGAACATTTGGTTCATAATATACCAATGATTTCGCTTGATAATTTGTCAATAATGCTTGTCTAAAAAAGTTAACACAATAATGAAGATATTGTTTTTGAACTTCTCTTCCTAAACCTGCAATAGTTTCACTCCAAACTATCAAATCTTGTATTGCAGCTGCATTTCCTTTTGCTTTAAAAGCACTTCTCACCCATTCTATAAACCATTGCTCAAAAGGGTAATCGTCGTTATCTTGTTTTAAAATATGTAAAGCTTTATTAAAGTTTCCTTCACTTTGATGTGCTATTTTTTGAGCAATTTTAGGATCACAATTTTCACGTGAAATTAAACCTTCCGCAATTATATTTTCGGGCAAACCAATGAAATCTAGTACTTGACAACGCGAATAAATGGTTTGTAAAATATCTTCTAAATGTTCAGTAATAAGAATAAAAATAGTTTTTGCGGGCGGTTCTTCTAATAATTTTAAAAGTTTATTGGATGCTGAAGTATTCATTTTATCAGCCATCCAAATAATCATTACTTTGTAGCCGCCTTCATAGGCTTTTAATGCAAGTGCTTTATTAATATCAGAGGCTTCTTCTACTCCAATTTGTCCTTGTTTTCGTTCTACCCCAATTTTTTTGTACCAATCGAATAAACTTCCGTAGGAATTTTCCAAAATAAATTCGCGCCACTCGTTAATATAGTTGGCACTTGTTGCTTTACTTTTAACACTTTCACTATTCGCAACTGGAAAGGCAAAATGTAAATCGGGATGTGATAAATGATTGAATTTCAAATTACATGCTTCAATCCCTGTATTATTTTCCGAAACATTTTGACATAAAATATATTGCGCATAAGCAATAGCCATAGGTAAAGTTCCACTTCCTTCAGGGCCAACAAATAATTGGGCATGGGCAATTCTACCAGAATCTGCAGTTCTTTTTAAATGGTTTTTAATATGTTCTTGACCTAATATTTCAGAAAAAAGCATACAAATACTTTAAGATATTGAGCCGTAAAGATACACAAAGCGAATAAATGAACTTATAATTTTAATTACGAAATCGATACCGTTAAAATTTTAGTAAATATGATAGATGTTATAATATTTTTAACTTCAATATTTTATATTTGCATAGTATCAAATTTTATATTTTAATGAAAACACTTAACGACTTTAATTTTAATAACAAAAAAGCACTTATTAGAGTAGATTTTAATGTTCCACTAGACGAAAATTTTAATGTTACAGATGCCACGCGTATCGAAGCAGCAAAACCAACAATCGATAAAATTTTAAACGATGGTGGAAGTGTTATTTTAATGAGTCATCTTGGGAGACCAAAAGGTGTTGAAGCAAAATATTCTTTACAACATATTGTAGCTAAAACAGAAGAAGTTTTAGGTAAAAAAGTACAATTTGTTGACGATTGTATTGGTGAAAAAGTAGAAGAAGTAGCCAAAAATCTTAAAGCTGGTGAAGTATTGCTTTTAGAAAATCTTCGTTTTCATGCCGAAGAAGAAAAAGGTGATGTTGCATTTGCAGAAAAATTAGCAAAATTGGGTGATATTTATGTTAACGATGCTTTCGGAACGGCACACAGAGCACATGCTTCAACGGCAATTATTGCTCAATTTTATCCAAATGACAAGTGTTTTGGTTATTTGTTAGCTAAAGAAATTGAAAGTATCAATAAAGTATTGAGCGATTCTGAAAAACCTGTAACGGCAATTTTAGGAGGAAGTAAAGTGTCTTCAAAAATTACTATTATCGAGAATATCCTAGATAAAGTAAATCACATGATTATTGGTGGTGGAATGACATTTACCTTTATAAAAGCACTAGGTGGAAAAATAGGCAATTCGATTTGTGAAGATGATAAATTAGATTTAGCGATTGAAATCTTGAAAAAAGCCAAAGAAAAAGGAGTTCAAATTCACTTACCTGTAGACGTCATTGCTGCCGATGCTTTTGCAAACAATGCAAACACTCAAATTGTAGATGTTAATCAAATTCCTGATGGTTGGCAAGGTTTAGATGCTGGTCCAAAATCATTAGAAATTTTTAAAAGATTAATTTTAGATTCTAAAACTATTTTATGGAATGGTCCTGTAGGTGTTTTTGAAATGGAATCTTTTGCAAAAGGAACTATTTCAATGGGCGAATTTATTGCCGAGTCGACTGCAAACGGAGCTTTCTCTTTAGTTGGTGGTGGCGACAGTGTTGCCGCAGTGAAACAATTTGGTTTTGAAGAAAAGATGAGCTACGTTTCTACTGGTGGTGGCGCCATGTTAGAAATGCTTGAAGGAAGAACGTTGCCAGGTATTGCAGCAATTTTAGATTAATTATAATAAAATCTCGAAAATCGAGTTATAACCAGATTGCCCCAAAAAAAATTATAACAAGATGAAAAACAAAATAATAGCAGCTTTATTAGGTATTTCTAGCGTAGTTTTTGCTCAAGAAGCAGAACAAGTAGATCCTAATTTAGCATTACCAAAACTTACATATCTTGATTCTTTAAAATCTACTTTTATAAATCATAATACAAGTAGTTGTATCGATGAAAGATGGATGGCAGAATTGAGTAATGAAGATATTTTTCAGGAAATGTTAACTGATGTTACTGAAACAAACATTGATTCTCTTGGAAATATTAATTATGATTTGTCGACCGACTTGTTAAAAAAGCGTTTGGTAAAATTAGATGCTCAATCTCCATTTAATATTGAGTATACACCTGCTTTAGAAAATGTTATTAAAGCTTTTTTAAAGAATAGAAAAAGTTCATTAGAACGATTAATGACAATTTCTGAATATTATTTTCCTATGTTTGAAGAGCATTTAGCGAAATACAATGTTCCTTTAGAAATTAAATATTTAGCTATTGTAGAATCGGCATTAAACCCAAAAGCTCGTTCACGTGTGGGTGCAACAGGTTTATGGCAGTTTATGTATCCAACGGGAAAACAATATAATCTTGAAGTAAATTCTTATGTAGATGAGCGTTATGATCCGTTAAAAGCAACCGAAGCGGCTTGTCAATATTTATCGAATTTATATGGAATTTTTGGCGATTGGAGTTTAGTGCTAGCTTCTTATAATGCAGGTCCTGGAAATGTCTCTAAAGCAATTCGTCGATCTGGCGGAAGTCAAAATTATTGGAACATTCGTAGAAATCTTCCACGTGAAACAGCAAATTATGTTCCAGCTTTCTTAGCAACTATGTATATTTTCGAGTATAAAAAAGAACATGGTTTACAACCTAAAAAAGCAACTGCTTCTTATTTCGAAACCGATACTATTGCCGTAAAGAGAGAATTGACTTTTAAACAAATATCGGAACTATTAGATATTTCAGAAGAACAAATAGAATTTTTAAATCCTATTTATAAGTTAAATGTAATTCCTTATGTAGAAGGAAAACAGCATTATATTCGTTTACCAAAAAATAAGCTGGGTTTATTTTTATCAAATGAAGAAAAGGTTTATGCCTATGCAGACTATCAAAATTCTTTAAAAGAGAAAATAAGTGTAGCAAATACATCAGTTGCTGATAATACCACTTTAAGTGGTAAATCTAGAGTTCACTATCATAAAATTAAGCGTGGAGAAAGTATCGGATTAATTGCAAACAAGTACAATGTTTCGGTTTCTGAATTAAAAAGATGGAACAAATTACGTTCTAATACTATACAAGCTGGAAGAACTTTGAAAATTTATTCAGATGTTAAGACAGCATCAGTTTCTTCTCCTAAAGCTAGTAGTAATGGCTACTACACGGTGCGACCAGGAGATTCATTATTCTCAATAGCGAGAAAATATCCTGGAATTTCTGCTGATGATTTAAAAAAATGGAACGATATTAGCGGTGATAATATTCAACCTGGTATGAAATTAAAAACCAATGGATAAATCATTCGTAATTATGAAAAAATTTTTAGTAGCTCTTCTTAGTATTGTAAGTTTAATTTCTTGTCAAGAAACAGATAAGGAAAAGAAAGCCATTTTAAGTGAATCTAATGGTAAAATAAACAATATTTCTATTTTTATTGATGAAAATCTTTGGAACGGAGAAATTGGCGATTCAATTCGAAAAAAGTTTGCCGCTCCAGTTGATGGTCTACCTCAAGAAGAACCACTTTTTAACTTAAATCAATATCCTACAAAGATTTTTGACGGCATTGCTAAAAAAAGCCGAAACATTATTTATGTTCAAAAAGGGCAGCAATTTGGTTTTAGCGAAAAAGTTGACCAATATGCGAAACCGCAAAAAGTATTTTATGTTTTAGGCAAAACAAACGATGAGATTATAGAAATCTTGGAAGAAAAATCAGCAGCTATTATAAAATCTATCAAAGCGTCGGAAATTGTTGAGAACCAGGTTCGTTTAAAAAAAGCACTTGTAAGCGACCAAAAAGTAAGAGAAAAATTTGGAATAGGTTTAACTATTGGTTACGGTTATAAATACGACATGGTAAAGGATAATTTTCTATGGATTAGAAAAGAATTTTCTACTGGTTATAACAGTATTTTAGTATACCAAGTGCCAATTGATGTTATTGAAAATGATAAAGAAGTTATTGAAAATGTTATTTCGATGCGAGATTCAATTGGAAAACTAAATATTCACGGAGTTTTACCAAACACTTGGATGATTACAGAAGATGCGTATTCACCTTACATTTTTGATACCACTATTCAAGGTAAAAAAACATTCGAAACCAAAGGGACTTGGGAATTGAAAAATGATTATATGGCCGGGCCTTTTATTAACTATGCTATAAAAGACGAAAAGAATAATCGTTATTTAATTTTAGAAGGATTTACTTACAATCCATCAAAATCGAAACGCGATTTGGTTTTTGAACTAGAAGCGATTATAAAATCTATTAAATTTTTAAAATAAAATATAAAATTCCCTTTTTAAGGGAATTTCTTTTTCTATGAAAATACAATTCGAAATAAAGCGATTTAACGAACTTTCTACAGTTGAATTGTATAATTTACTACAATTGCGATCTGAAGTGTTTGTAGTGGAACAAAACTGCGTTTATCAAGATATTGATGGTAAAGACGAAAAGGCTTTACACGTTCTAGGATATTATCAAGGCGATTTAGCCGCTTATGCCCGTTTGTTTAACAAAGGTTATTATTTTGATGAAGCTTCAATTGGAAGAGTTGTAGTGAGTCCAAAATATCGAGATAAAAAATTTGGACATGATTTAATGAAAACCGCCATTGAAGCTATTTCTGAATTTTACAACGAAAAGGAAATTACTATTTCAGCTCAAGAATACTTACAGAAATTTTATGAATCGCATGGTTTTGTAAAAATTAGCGAAATGTATTTAGAAGATGATATTCCGCATATTAGAATGCGAAGAAATTAGTCTACTTTTAGAGATAAATCGACATTTTGAATTGCAACTAGTTTGTGTGTAGAAATATGGTTCTTATATTTAATTGTTGCTTCAACAACTAAGCCTTTTATATCGACAAACAATTCTTCATTTAGCTCGTTAGTATGTAAACAACTCATCCTAAATAATTTAAACATATTGTTGTAATATGGTAGAACTTTGGCTCGAATTTTTACATTTTCTTTTTTGTAATTTAAATCAAAATTATAAACTAAATAATTATCTTCTGTACTTTCGAAAAAATAAGTTAAACCTTTAATTTTTTTCTATTTACATAGTTTAATTTATATGTTAATTTGTACTTATAAGAATAGGTAATTTCATTATTTGGTCCAACATATTCTACTGCATTAAAGATATGAATATCATTTTTTTTATAATCTATTAGATAGCCCAAATAATCATTTCCTATTTTTGAAATTTTAAAAAAACAAGAATCATCCTCTTTATTGGAATAATGAATAGATTCCATTTTCCCTTTTGAATATATGTTATCATACTTGGTAAGAAGATTAAATTTATAGTTTTGTCCAAAACTGATTAAAGGTAGAATAATAGTAAAGAGAAGAAGTTTTTTTAACATCATTTCAATAATTAAATTTTCGTAATAACGAGCTCTACCCTTCTATCAAATTGAGAGCCTTTTCCTAAAGGTTGCGTGTTTCCACAGGCTTTCGTTCTCATTCTTTCTTTTGCTACTTTACGATAGTAAAAGTATTTATACACGCGCTCTGCTCTGTTTTTAGATAATTCTCTTTTTTTGGTTTCTCTGTCAAAAGCCTCTGTATGGTAAGGAGTACAACAAACATGCCCTTGAATTTCGAATTCGAGATTAGGAAACTTATTCAATTGTTTTGCTATAAATTCTAATTGTTTTTTTGCTTTAAAGGTTAGATTACTACTGCCTCTTTCAAAAAGTACATCATCTAAATAAATTCGGTCGCCAACAATAGGATTTTTAGGAAGTTGTTCATATAATTGAGGAATACCTAAATGCGATACAACTACAGCTTTGTAGTTTACAACTACATCTACACGACGGTTTTTAGAGCGAACTTCAGGAACGTTGTCTAAGACATCTTCGTCAATTAAAATTCGTCCTTTTCCTTCAATGGTAATTATAATTTTATTTTTTATGCCTTTTTCAACAAGTTTATTTTTTACTGTTGTAGCCCTATTTGTAGATAATTTATAGTTGTAAGCATCTTTTCCTCTATCGTCGCAATAGCCAAAAATTTCAATGGTTTCAACTTTTGTTGTATCTAATTTTTTAACGAAATTAATTACAGCATCAGCTTGTTCTTGTTTTAAATCGTATTTGTCAAATTCAAAATATATGGAATGTATTTCTTCGTCTTGGGCTATTGAAAGCAAAGAAATTAAGAGAAATAAAAGTGAAAGTTTGAACTTCATTTTGGTTACTTTAATAGATTACTATATTGAGAGTTGTTATTTAAAATTTCTTTGGCTTTAGCTATTTCGGTATTGTTTTTAGTATAGAAATTATACAAACCATCACGGTATTGATTTCTGATTATTAATTCTTCTTCAATTTCTTTTAGGATTTCTTTTTTATATTTTACAATTTCATTTTCTTCACTTGCTTTTACTGCTTGTTCTAGCTGTTTATATTGAGCTAATATAACATCATCAATTTTATCTTTTTTTGCTTTTTCTAAGACGTTTTCTAAAGCTTGCTCTGTAGCAGTATTAAGTTTGTATTTATCTTGCTTTACAAAAGTTTTAAAAGCAGTAAAATCAACGTCGGAAACAGTTATGTTACTAGGTTTTTGATAGTACAATTGGGTAGCAAAATCAAATATAGCATTGTTATCTACTAGGGCTTTAGTAATGATACTAGTTTTAGATTCTTCAAGTTCAATATCGGGCTGAATACCTCCACCGTCATAAACGGTTCTACCCGATTTTGTTTTAAAAGCATTAAAATCTTCTTTAGATTTTTTGATTGCTTTTCCATTCGCATCGCGTTTTGAATAATCGAGTGCTTGAATACATCTTCCCGAAGGTGTATAATAACGAGAAATAGTAACTTTTACTTGAGTTCCGTAAGATAAATTTAATGGTCTTTGCACCAAACCTTTTCCAAAACTTCTACTACCTATTACTACTGCCCTATCTAAATCTTGCAATGCACCCGAAACAATTTCTGAAGCAGAAGCACTTTTGCCATCTACAATAACTGCTAACGGAATTTCTAAATCTATAGGTTCATTTCTTGTTCTATACGTTTGATTATGTTTTTCATTTTTAGATTTAGTCGTTACAATTACTTCGTTTTTAGGCACAAAGAAATTACAAATATTGATAGCTTCATGTAATAATCCGCCTGGATTTCCTCTTAAATCTAAGATTATTTTTTGTGCTCCTTGGTTTTTTAAATCAAGCAAAGCCTCGCGCGTTTCTCTACTAGCCGTTTCAGTAAATTTGGTAAGCACAATATAACCAACAGCATTATCAAGTAATTTATAATAAGGAACTGCTTTAAGTTCTACTTCTTTAAGCGTAACTTTTGTAGCTAATTTCTTTCCTTGTCTTGTATATTGTACATTTACTGTTGAGTTTTTTGAGCCTCTTAGAAGTTGAGAAGTGTCTTCTTTATATTCTTTTAAATTAATGTCATCTATTTGAAAAATTTCATCTCCAGCTTTTAATCCGGCCAAATCAGCTGCGAAACCTTTATAAACTTCTTTTAAAGTAATAATTCCGTCTTTTCGTTGAATTAAAGCTCCAATTCCAGTATATTCTCCTGTATTATTAATTTTAAATCGAACGACATCTTGTTCATTAAAAAACACAGTATATGGATCTAATTCAGATAGCATATTTTTTATAGCAACATCCATCAGTTCACCAGGATTGGTTTCATCTACATAGTTTTGGTTTACTGTTTTAAACATTGTAGTGAAGATTTCTATTTGCTTGGCAATTTCAAAAAAATCGTTTTTAAAGCTAGCACCAATAAATAAAAATGCAACTGCGAAAATTGTAATGATATAGTGTTTTTTAAATAGTCTCATTTGATGTAAATTTTCTTAACTCCTCAAGAATACGATATATAGAATGCTAATTTAAGTATAATTGACTTAAATTTTAAAAATGTTTTGTGAAAACTAATTTACACAAAAATGACACCAAAAATTATTTTTGAATTTCGGCTATAAATTTTGTAAATAATTGAATTGTTTTTTCTTCAATTTCTTGGTAACTAAGACGATCTTTAGTTTGATATAAAAACATCATAGCATAAGGTTTTTCGATGTTTTCTTGTATCAAATGTTTATTTAAACGATAGCATTCGCGAAGTAAACGTTTAAAATAATTGCGATCTACTGCTTTTCTAAAGTGTTTCTTTGAAACAGAGACGCCAATTTGTAGTTTCTCTTCAGCATTAGGAATTTCAACAAAAACTAAACGCAATGGATATTTTGAAACTGATTTACCTTCAGAAAAAAGTAAGTTTATTACAGTTTGACTTTTTAATTTTTCGTTTTTTGGATACTTGAAATTCATGTTGCAAAGTTATAAAAAAAGCTGCCTTAAATAGGCAGCTTTTAAATATGAGTTTATTTAAAAATTATTTCTTTTCCCAAGTATTGTTGTTTAAATCAACATCGGCCATTAAACCGCTAGGGTCAATTATAATTGCTTTAACGCCTTTTTTAGCAATATCGAAGATAAATGTAGGATATGCCCAATCCCAACCTTTTAAAATGGTTCTTTCAATAGGGTAAGGATTTGGTTTTTCCCAGCGCATTAAAGTATTCGGAATGTAAAATGATTCTTGCGAACCATCTTCATATACCACAAGTAAGTCTATTGGCATTGGCATTCTACCAATTCTTTCCAAAGTTACTTTTGTTGCATTATTTTCTTCAGAAACATTTTTTACACTATAATCAATTGTATTGGTAGTTTGTGTCCAATCTACTAAATACCAATCTAAATTTGCTCCCGATACCTTCTCTGCTGTTCTTTTAATATCATTTGGTGTAGGATGCGTAAATTTATAATCGTAGTAGTAACGTTTTAAAGTTTTCATTAAATTTTCTACACCAATTACATATCCTAGTTGCGATAAAAAGATTTCACCTTTACTGTAAGCGCCAATTCCATAAGACATGTTATAATCATAACGATCGGCATGAGTAGAAAGTGGTTGTTCTTTTCCGCTTTTTATTAAATAACGGTAGCCTTGGTAAGCGCCCTCAAACGGGTTCACTTTTTCACCATCTTTAGTTTTTGAAGGTAGCACTTGCTCCATGGCTAAATCTGAAATAAACGAAGTAAAGCCTTCATCCATCCATTCATGTTTACTTTCATTAGAAGCTAAGATGTGTTGGAACCAAGAGTGTGCAAATTCGTGTGCTGTAACACCGACTAAACTTCCATAACTTCTATTTCCAGTTATAAGTGTACACATAGCATATTCCATTCCTCCATCGCCACCTTGAACAACAGAATATTGTTTATAAGGATATTGACCAACTGCTTTGTTAAAAAACTCTAATAATTCCACAGTTTTTGGCTGTAATTTTTTCCAATTTTCTAAATTTTCTTTTTTGTTTTTATAGAAAAAATGTAACTCCACATTATTGGGTCCAAGAACCATATCGTGTATGTATTCATTATCTGCTCCCCAAGCAAAATCGTGAACATTTGGCGCAACAAAATGCCAAGTCAGTGTTTTCGTTTTTTTAGAATGTTTTACCTTAACGCTATTGTCTTGGTATCCATGACCAATTTCATTTTTATTTTGTAGGTATCCAGTACCGCCAATGGTATAGTCTTTATCAATTGTAATATTTACATCAAAATTTCCCCAAACACCATGAAATTCTCTTCCAATGTAAGGATCGGCATGCCAACCTTCAAAGTCATATTCAGCCATTTTAGGATACCATTGCGTCATAGATAAAGCCACACCTTCTTCAGAATTTCTTCCTGAACGGCGGACTTGTAAAGGCACTTGTCCGTCGAAATCTAAAACAAAAGTAGTTTTTTGATGAGGTAAAATAGGTTCGTTTAACTCAACTTCCAAAACAGTTCCAACAACTTTAGTAGAAGCAGTTTTACCATTTTGAGTAAAGTTTGAAATTTTTAAGTAACCAATTTCATCTGGTTTCAAGTTGCTGATTCTACTTTCAGTAACCTCTTCAGTTCCTTTTTTAAAAGAACGTACCATTCTTTTATCTGGATCGGAGATGGTTTGTAAGCGAATATCCATTGCACTTCCAGGTTGGAAAGCATTGGGGTATAAATGATAAAAAACTTTTTTTAGGGTATCGGGAGAATTGTTAGTGTAAACCAATTCTTGATGTCCTTTATATTGGTAATTTTTAACATTCATATCAACATCCATTTTGTAGTTGACATGTTGTTGCCAATAACCAGCATTTGGATTATTTTGACCGAATCCAAAAGCAGAAAGAAATGAAAATACGATTAATTTTTTCATTTTTTATTGTTGTTTTATCTTAAATAAAAAAACCTTCTCAATTTAGTTGTTATTTCGAGCGAAGTCGAGAAATCTCATCAAACATTTAGTTCAATTAGATTCTGAACTTGGTTCAGAATGACAATTTGAGAAGGTTTTCTAAATATAAATTATTTAGACATTTGCTCAGCCATAATAATTGCATTGTAGGCATTAACAATTTTACCTGTTTTAGAAGCTTCTGAGAAATTAGCTTTATGTTGATCTTCACCTAACTTAACATCATTTTTAAGTGTTATACCACTTTCCATAATGATTTGTTTTACTTGAGCAGCAGTTAAATTAGGATAATAAGAACGAATTAATGCCGCAACACCAGCAACGTTTGGAGAAGCCATTGATGTTCCTTGTAAATATTCGTAAGATTGATTAGGTGTAGTAGCATAAATTTTCATACCTGGAGCAAAAACATCAACATTTTTCTTACCATAGTTAGAGAAAGGCGCTACCATCTTTGAACCATAGTCTACGTTCAACGCTCCAACGATTAATACATTGTTAGAAATTTCTGGAGCGCCATTATATGAATCTGAAGGATATTTGTTTTCAACATCTAAATCTTTAGAATCATTACCAGCTGCAAAAATTACTAGAACATCTTTAGATGCAGCATATTTTAAAGCATCTTGAACCCATTCTTTGTGAGGAGAAAAATATTTACCAAAAGACCCATTAATTACTTTTGCGCCATTGTCTACAGCATAACGAATTCCTAAAGCAATATCTTTGTCGTATTCATCTCCGTTAGGCACTGCTCTAACAGCCATTATTTTAACATCTTTAGCAACACCGTCGCCCCCTTTTCCATTTCCTCTTACTTGAGCTACAATACCGGCAACGTGAGTTCCATGTTTTGCATCTTCTGGATTAGGTCCAATTACATTATTGTTACCATATTTAGTATCGTTGATGTCTTCTGGATTGTCACCAACTACTTTTCTACCGTTAAAATCAACATTTAAATTGTAGTTTAATTGGTCATACACATAATCTACACCACCTTTAATTCTTTTATCAAAGTCTTCTTTAGAAGTATTTGATAAAATTTGAGTGAACATAGCTTTATATTGAGATAAAGTTGGGTCTTCAGTTTGCATCGCTTTTACATCTTCTAATGTAAAATTATCTTTCTTTAGATAATCTTTAATAGCTTTATCTGCACCAACAATCATATCGATTTGTTGTTTTGTTTGCATTACATCTGCAATGTCAGCATCTAATTCTGCTTTTGCTTTGTCATAATCAGGTGTTCCAGGTCCTTTTGCAACGATACGCGTTTTTTCTAATTGCTCATTGTTACTATCTCCTAAGAAATTCCAACCGTGAACATCATCTATATAACCATTGTTATCATCGTCTTTACCGTTATTAGCAATTTCTTTAGGATTTGTCCAAATTTGGCCTTGTAAATCTTCATGACGAATATCAACACCTGAGTCAACAATACCTACAATTACTGTTGAAGATTTTTTTCCTTTTAGTAACTCTGCATAAGCCTTGTCAACACTCATTCCAGGAACTGTATCCTTAACTAAATCTAAATGACTCCATCTTTTTAAATCATTCTCTGCTAATGGAGTAATTTTAAGAGGTTGTTGATCAACATTTTCTATAGGAGTTGAAATCATTTTAGGTGTTCCACAACTAGCCAATGCAAGGGCAACAATTGATGAAACATAAAGTGGTTTTAAAGTTCTCATTTATAAAGTTTTATGTTTTGTTAATTTTATTTGACAAATATGGTTTTATTTTGTTACAACTTAACTGCTATTTAACAATATTTTAGTATTTCATCACAGCTAAAAACTTCTTTAAGTCTAACGCCTTTTTCTGTGTTTTCTACAGTGATAATTTGATTATGTGCATCGTGTTCTAACCATAAATAGTAATTATTATCTGCGGCCATTTTTAAAAAAATTTCTTTTTCAGACATAGATAGTAAGGGTCTAGTGTCATAGCCTGTTACATACGGAATTGGAATGTGACCAGCT
>JACXVH010000268.1 GCA_014763515.1 Flavobacteriaceae bacterium | reverse complement strand
ATGGCATACTTTACACCAGAAGAATTACCAAATAATAAATATTATATTTTCGGTCAAGAAGGAGCAAAAAACTTAGCACAAGATTTACAAGTTCCATTCTTAGGAGAAGTTCCATTGGTACAAAGTATTCGCGAAGCAGGAGATTATGGTCGCCCAGCGGCATTACAAACAGCAACTCCATTAGAAAAAGCATTCGAAGAACTAGCTCGTAATGTAGTAGAAGAAACGGTAAAAAGAAATGAAAACTTGCCACCTTCAGAGGCTATTAAAATAACTACTATGGCTGGTTGTTCAGCAGTAAAAGGAAAATAAAATGACTACACTAGAAATAAAAGACAACGTCGAAAAAGCATTAAGTGAAATTCGCCCTTTTCTAAATTCAGATGGAGGCGATATTACACTTGTTGAAATTATCGACGATAAACATGTAAAAGTACGTTTAGAAGGTGCTTGTACAAGTTGTAGTTTAAGCATTAGTACTATGAAAGCGGGTGTAGAAACTACGATTAAAAAATATGCGCCACAAATAGAAACAGTAGAAAACATAAGTTAACGATATCCTTACTGTCATACTGAGCTTGTCGAAGTATGGGTGTTACCACTACGTGGTCGGGCTGTTCGTTTTATCTTTTTTGTAAGTTCAAGATTAATTAAAATCAAAAAAGGATATCACTTCCATCCCTAACGCAAAACAAAAGGTGATAAAAGTCACAAAATAAAAGTTTCAAAATACAGAACTTTGTACTGTAAAAATTGAAAGCATAATAGAATGATTGAAACAGATATATTAATTATTGGCGCAGGTCCTACAGGACTTTTCGCTGTTTTTGAAGCGGGGTTACTACAAATGAAGTGTCATATTATTGACGCATTACCACAGCCCGGAGGGCAATTAGCCGAATTATATCCTAAAAAACCTATTTTTGATATTCCAGGTTATCCTGAAGTTTTAGCTGGAGATTTGGTAAACAATTTAATGGAACAAATTAAACAGTTTCAGCCAGGTTTTACATTAGGAGAAACAGCCGAAACTATTGAAAAACTTGAAGACGGTACTTTCATTGTAACTACAAATGAAGGAACACAACATAAAGCAAAAGCAATTGCAATTGCAGGTGGTTTAGGAACTTTTGAACCGAGAAAACCAGTTCTAAAAGACATTGAGTTCTATGAGAAAGAAGATAGAGGTGTAGATTATTTTGTAAAAGATCCTGAAAAATATCGTGGTAAAAACATTGTAATTGCTGGTGGTGGAGACTCGGCTTTAGATTGGTCAATTTTCTTATCAAATGTTGCAAATTCAGTGACTTTAGTCCATAGAAGAAACGAATTCCGTGGGGCTTTAGATTCAGTTGAAAAAGTAAAAGAATTAAAAGATGCAGGAAAAATTAAATTAGTTACTCCTGCAGAGGTCGTTGGTTTTAATGGTAGCGAAAGAATAATTGCAGTTGATATTGAAATTAACGGAGCTCGCCAAAAAGTAGATTGCGATTATTTCATCCCTTTATTTGGATTAACACCAAAATTAGGACCTATTGCAAACTGGGGATTAGAAATCGAAAAAAATGCTATTAAAGTAAATAATGCATTAGATTATCAAACAAATATTGACGGTATTTATGCCATTGGTGATGTAAATACTTATCCAGGTAAATTGAAGTTGATTCTTTGTGGATTTCACGAAGCTACATTAATGTGTCAAAGTGTTTATAATAGAATTAATCCTGGAAAACGTTATGTATTAAAATATACAACTGTTTCAGGTGTAGATGGATTTGATGGTACTCGTAAAGAAGCTGAAAAAGCAGTTGTAAAAGCAATCGACTAATGACTCAAGACGTTACTATAAAAATTACTGATCGAAACGGAGTTAAACACGAAATCTTGGCTCCAACAGATATGAATATGAACCTTATGGAGTTAATTCGTTCTTATGAATTAGCAGAAGAGGGAACTTTGGGAATTTGTGGTGGAATGGCTATGTGTGCTTCATGCCAAGTTTATGTTTTAAATGATGTGGTCCCTATTGATAGAAATCCAGATGAAGAAGCGATGTTAGATGAAGCTTACCATGTTCAAGAGAATAGTAGGCTAGGTTGCCAAATTCATATTTCTGAAGCATTAGAAGGTTTAGAAGTACAAATAGCACCAGAACAATAAATAAAAGACACTATCCTAAAAAGTGTGTAAGTTAAAAATAATGGGGTTTGACTTTTTAATTAAAGTTGAACCCTTTTTTCAAAAATAGTTAAGAACTGAT
>JACXVH010000267.1 GCA_014763515.1 Flavobacteriaceae bacterium | reverse complement strand
CATTAGTTGAATTAGCAGAGAAAAATCAGAAAATTATTGGAATTACTCCAGCAATGCCAACTGGGAGTTCGATGAAGTTTATGATGGATAAATTTCCTGGTAGAGCTTTCGATGTAGGGATTGCAGAACAACACGCAGTTACATTAGCTGCTGGAATGGCAACGCAAGGAATGACTGTTTTTTGCAATATTTATTCTACTTTTTTACAACGTGCTTATGACCAATTAATTCATGATGTTGCACTACAAGATTTGCCTATTGTTTTTTGTTTAGATAGAGCCGGTTTTGTTGGAGAAGATGGAGCAACGCATCACGGTGTATTTGATATTGCTTTTTTGAGTTGTATCCCAAATATGGTTTTAACAGCTCCAATAAACGAGATCGAATTACGTAATTTAATGTTTACTGCACAATTAGGATTGGAACATCCAATAGCAATTCGATATCCTAGAGGTAGAGGAGAAATCATAGATTGGCAACAACCTTTCGAAGAAATTGAAATCGGAAAGGCAGTTTGTTTGCAAAAAGGAACTAAAAAAGCGATACTTTCGACAGGAACTATAGGGACTAATGTTACTAAAGCTTTAAATTCTATTTTAAATAAAGAAGATTATTCACATTATCATTTTCCTTTTATAAAACCACTAGACAAGGATGTGCTTTTAAATGCTTTAAATCATTATGAAGAGATCATTACTATTGAGGATGGAACTGTTATTGGAGGTTTTGGAACTCTTGTTGCGAATTATTATGAACAGAATGGTTTAATTGTTAAAATGCGTAAACTAGGTATTCCTGATTTTTTCATAGAACAAGCCACCGTAAATGAACAACAACAAATTGCAGGAATAGACGTTAATAGTTTGATAAAACTTTTTTCAGAATAGATTTTTATTCGATTTTTGCACTCAAATTTACCTAACTCTATGAAAAACATATTTTTTGCCTTTTTTGTAGCATTTGTATTCACTTTAGATGCAAGTGGACAAGTTGTTAATACGAAGAAAATTGATACAGTAACGTATGGGGGAAATAATTCAGTTTCAGGATTATTAAAAGGAAAATTTATTCGCGAATATTCACACAAAAATATTAATTGGAAAAATGAATTAATTGCAAGATATGGTCTTAATAAACAAGAAGGACAAGAAGTGAGAAAAACAGATGATCAACTTCAATTTAATTCAACATTCGGTTATAGAAGAGATACAATATCAAATTGGTTTTATAGTAGTAAATTGAATTTTAATACGCAATTTTATAAAGGTTTTAACTATCCTAACAAGGAAATAGCGATTTCAAGATTCATGGCGCCAGCCTATTTGTTTCTTGGTATAGGTGCGGAATATGAAAGAAAAGATATTAATTTAAATGTGTATATCTCACCATTAACACAAAAAACAACCTTTGTTTTGGATAAGACATTAGCTAATCAAGGTGCTTTTGGAGTGGATCCAGCAGTTTATGATCCAATAACGAATGAGATTATTTCTGAAGGAAAACGTTCAAGAACTGAAATAGGATTTCTAGTGACAAATCAATGGGAAAAAGAAATTTGGAAGAATATCAATTTAGAACATCGTTTAAGTTTATATACTGATTACCTCAATAATTTTGGAAATATTGATGTTGATTGGCAAATAATTTTAGAAATGACAATTAATGAATATGTAAAAGCAAATTTAGGTACTCATCTAGTATATGATGATGATATTAAAGCCAAGGAAGAAGTAAATGGGCAACAAATAACTGTTGGGCCAAAAGTTCAATTAAAACAAATATTAGGAGTAGGCTTATCGTATACTTTTTAATAAAAAAAGAGAGCTTTAGCTCTCTTTTTTTATTGTGTAATAATTTTCGAATCAGTAACGGTGTAAGTGTCGCCACCAGCAACTGCTTCTACTGTGTTTTTAAGAGATTCTAAATTTTGTTTGTTTGCATCAAATGAAACAGTGGCTAATTTACCTTCAAAATCTACTTTTGCTTCTTTTACACCATCTAAGTGCGCTAATTTATCTTCAATTGTTTTAGCACATCCTATTTCACATGTCATACCTTCAATTGATAAATTTGCAGTTTCCATTTTTGCATTTTCATCCATAATTGCTACTTCTTCAGTAGAGTTTTTGCTTTCGTTAGTTTTGCTATCTTCCTTTTTACAAGAAGTTAAAGTTAGCGAAGATAAAATGACAAGACTTAATATTTTATTTAACTTATTCATGATAATATGTTTTATAGTGCAAAATTACTAAATGTTACGCTTTTAATTGGAAATAAAACACGAATTTTGCTTCAATAATTTTTTTATGGAGAATAAAAATACAAAGTGGATATTGTTATTTTTTCTGGGTTCTGTTTGGGGAAGCTCTTTTATTTTAATGCAATTAGGATTAAAAGGAGTTAATTCAATTCAGCTAGGAGCTTTAAGAATTCTATTTGCAGGAATTTTTTTAATAACAATCGGATTTAAACAACTTACAAAAATTCCTTCTTATAAATGGAAGTATATTGCATTAACGGCTTTGTGTGGCACTTTTGTTCCTGCATTTCTATTTGCTATTGCTTTAAAACATATTGATGGCTCGGTGAGTTCAATATTAAATTCATTAACACCTTTAAATACACTTATAATTGGATTGCTGTTCTTTAGTATTCAAGTAGAAAGAAGACAAATTATTGGTGTTATTATGGGCTTTTTAGGTTGTTTACTTTTGGTTTACTTTGGCAATAATGATAATACTACAGGAAATTATTTGTACGCAATTTTAATTTTCATTGCCTCAATAATGTATGGCTTAAATGTTAATTTTATAAAGAAATACCTTTCAGATTTAAAACCTTTAACAATTAGCGTTGGGAACTTTACTATTATGCTAATTCCAGCATTTTTAATTTTATTCTTTTCAGGTTTTTTCGATATTGTTTCTGAAGAAAAAACACAACACGCATTATTATTTATTACGATTTTAGGAATCGTAGGAACTGGATTTTCAAATATTTTATTCTTTAAATTAATCCAGCTTTCTTCACCTATTTTTGCCTCATCGGTAACTTATATAATTCCTGTTGTGGCTTTTATTTTAGGATTTAGTTTTATGAATGAAACACTTAATATATTTCAAGTTTTTGGAGCTTTAGTAGTCTTACTTGGAGTTTATTTTTCAAGTAGAAAATCTTCGTAAAAGGGTAAATTTTAAGTTTATATATATGAATTGTCCTAAAAAAGGTTGACTCGTTAATAATTCAAATATAATTAAATGGTAACAGAATTAATTCTGTTACCATTTAATTTTTTCCACTGTT
>JACXVH010000266.1 GCA_014763515.1 Flavobacteriaceae bacterium | reverse complement strand
CTATGAATATTATGAAAACGAAGCTATATTAAATCATAAATTAAGTGAAGATATTGAAAAAATTCAATGTATCGTAGGCAAAAACAATAATAGGTATATTCCTTTTGGGAAAACACAAGAACCAGAGCTTTGGGAATATGCAGATAATGTGGATACAATTGAATTTTTAATAAATCTTTAAAAAAAGACCGCATATTTTTTCAACTCAAACATTTTCGTTGAAAAGTAGCCTAAATTATTATGATATTATTTGCTTATAATTTTCAATCATTTACGAAATTTGTTGCTTATTTAAACAACACATTAAACTTGAGTAATGAAAAAACATAATTTTAGTGCTGGCCCAAGTATTTTGCCACAAGAAGTATTTGAAAAAGCCTCACAAGCGGTATTAAATTTTAATAATTCAGGGCTTTCAATTCTAGAAATATCGCACAGAAGTAAAGAATTTGTTGCTGTAATGGAAGAAGCACAATCTTTAGCTTTAGAACTTCTTGATTTAAAAGGTAAAGGGTATCAAGCATTGTTTTTACAAGGCGGAGCCAGCTTAGAATTCTTAAGAATTCCATACAACTTAATGAAAGAAAATGGAAAAGCAGCTTATTTAGATACAGGAACTTGGGCAAGTGGTGCAATCAAACAAGCCAAAGCATTTGGAGAAACTGTAGTTGTTGCCTCGTCTAAAGAAGATAATTACAATTTTATTCCTAAAGGATATGAAATTCCTACTGATATAGATTATTTTCACTGTACTTCAAATAACACTATTTTTGGGACTCAAATGAAAGAATTCCCAAAAACTGATGCTCCTTTAGTTTGCGATATGAGTTCAGATATTTTTTCAAAAGATATCGATTATTCGCAATTATCTATTATTTATGCTGGTGCTCAAAAAAATATGGGACCTGCAGGTACAACTTTAGTTGTTATTAAAGAAGAAATCTTAGGTAAAACAGGAAGAAATATTCCTGCCATGTTAGATTACAGCCAACATATTGCTAAAGAAAGTATGTACAATACTCCACCGGTATTTGCTGTTTACACCTCAATGCTAACTTTACAATGGTTAAAAAAATTAGGAGGTGTTGCTGCTATTGAAAAAATGAATCAGACAAAAGCAAATTTATTATATAAAGAAATAGACAGAAATCCTTTATTTAAAGGTGTTGCTAAAGCAGAGGATCGTTCTTTAATGAATGTTACCTTTACATTAAACAATACGGATCATCAACCAATTTTTGATGAAATTTGGAAAGCTGCAGGAATTTCTGGATTAAATGGACATCGATCAGTTGGTGGTTATAGAGCTTCAATATACAACGCAATGCCTTTAGAAAGTGTACAGGTATTAGTTGATACTATGAGAGAATTAGAAAACAGAATATAATTCAATTAATAATTAAAAATAGAAGCTAATAGCGATTTGCTTATAGCTTATAGCAAAACAAATAAAAATGAAAGTATTAGCAAACGATGGAATTTCTACATCAGGTATTAAAGTTTTAGAAAAGGCCGGATTTGAAGTAATTACAACAAAAGTTGCTCAAGAACAAGTTGCAAATTTTATCAACACACATAATGTGGCTGTTTTATTAGTTAGAAGTGCTACTAAAGTTAGAAAAGATATTATTGATGCTTGCCCAGGATTAAAAATTATTGGTCGTGGTGGTGTTGGTATGGATAATATCGATGTAGATTATGCAAGACAAAATGGTAAACACGTTATCAATACACCTGCTTCATCATCTGAATCTGTAGCAGAATTAGTTTTTGCTCATTTATTTTCAGGTGTACGTTTCTTACACGATTCTAATAGAAATATGCCTCTTGAAGGGGAAACAAACTTCAACAGACTTAAAAAAGCATATGGTGAAGGAATAGAATTACGTGGTAAAACATTAGGAATTATTGGTTTTGGTCGTATCGGACAAGCAGTTGCTAAAATGGCTTTAGGTTTAGGAATGCGCGTTATTGCTGCTGATAAATTTGTAAGCGAAGCAGTAATTAGAGTTGATTTTTATAACGGGCAGTATATTAATGTTGACATTAAAACAGAACCCCTAGAAGACGTATTTAAACACTCTGATTTTATTACCTTACATGTTCCAGCTCAAAATGGATATGTAATTGGAAGAGAAGAATTAATGATGATGAAAGACAATGTAGGTATTGTTAATGCATCTCGTTCGTGGTGGCGTTGTAGATGAAGTAGCATTAGTTGAAGCTTTAGACGAAGGTAAAGTTTTATTTGCTGGTTTAGATGTTTTTGAAAATGAACCAACTCCAGCTATTAAAGTTTTAATGAACCCTAAAATATCTTTAACTCCACATATTGGAGCAGCTACTAACGAAGCACAGGATAGAATTGGTACTGAATTAGCAGAACAAATTATTAGTCTTCTTAAGAACGAATAATTTTCTGTAAACCTTAAATTTAAAAACGAGTAGCTTAATTTACTCGTTTTTTTTTGAAATAATAACTCTAAATGTTTATAAACCTGTTTTATTTTTTGTAATTTTAAAATTCTGTAACTTATAAAATAATTACAAAATGAGCGGAATTTTAGACTTAGTAAATAGCGATTTAGGAAAACAATTAATCGATAATATTTCAGAACAAACAGGAATTGATAAAAGTAAAGCTTCTGATGTTGTTTCATCTAGTGTTCCTGAACTTCTAGGAGCAATGCAAGGTAATATGCTATCAGGGGACGGAGCATCAGGTTTATTAAAAGCTCTAACAAGTGGAAAACACGACGGGAGTATTTTAGATAATTTAGGTGGATTTTTAAACGGTGGCGATTTTTCCGATGGAAATAAAATTTTAGGTCACGTTTTAGGAGATAAACTAGGTGCTGTTGAAACGGGAATTAGTAGTAAAACTGGCGTAGATAGCAGTATTATTTCTAAAATTTTACCTATGCTTGCTCCTATTATTATGGGATATTTAGGAAAACAAACTAAAAGTGGTAAAGTATCTAGTGCAACTGATTTAGGCGGACTACTTGGCGGCTTATTAACTAGTGCTACTAGTGGAAATTCTTCTGGAGGTTTAGGGAGCAGCATTTTAACTTCTGCTTTAGATCAAAATGGGGATGGAAAATTGGACGCTAGTGATGCCATTGCAGCTGTAACAAAGAAAAAAGGAGGTTTAGGCGGACTTTTAGGTGGTTTATTTGGGAAAAAATAAATTCTTATAAATAAAATATTGTTAAAAGCATCGATT
>JACXVH010000265.1 GCA_014763515.1 Flavobacteriaceae bacterium | reverse complement strand
ATATATTGTCCCATCTGAAGTTCCAGAATTAGAATCATCCATATCTATTGCTCCACCAGGACCATCTATTAATAAATTACCATGAATTTCTAAAATATTAAGAGGATTTGCCTCAATAATTAAAGTTCTATCAGTTAGACTAATATCGTTAGCGAGAGCTACATTATTATAAATTGGTGCGTTTGGTGATGTTATACTTATTTCTACATCTCTTTGTGCATAAGTAGAGTTTATATCAACATTAATTGTTTCATCAGGTACTTTTAATGTTTGCCAGTTTCCACAATCAAACCAGTCAGTACTTTTTGACCCCACCCAAACACCATCTATATAAGCACCGCTAGGTAAAACTGTGTATGATTGTCCAACATGCATACCTGTAAAACTAGCACAATCTGTTCTATCTGTCCAGTTTGCAGCATTATTTAATCGAGCAATCCATGTTAATTTATCAGCAGGAATTGTCGGTCCAGTGTATTCTAAATAATCAGTTGCTGAACCCGGCATTAAACTAAAACAACGTAGGTTAATAGGTAAACCTGATTGTTGTGTACTATTTCCGAAAGATGTCCAAGAAGAATTTGTATTAAAAGCATACAAATATGTTCCAGGTGTATAAGTAGCATCATGTGTGCCTCCTGGGTTATTCCATGTCCCTTCTTGCATAAAAAAGATTTGATCTCCACCTGAATTCATTACCATATTTCCTCCGAAACCAGCAACTTTTACAAAAGACCAACTCGCATCAGGAGAATTAAACTCAACAAAAGGTGAAGTATTTAACAATCTGAATGTAATTACTGTACCCGCTGTTAATGTAGGACCAGTTCTTGTAAACTGATAAACTCCCTCTGTATTACCCCATTCATTTGCATTATCACGTTCAAAACCATTATCTGTCATGTAAAAAGAATCACCGTTTTGAATATCTCTAAAAGTGATAAACGAAATTTCATCATCACCAGCAGTATAACCACCATAACAAGAAATATTAGAATTTAATGCAATTACAGCAAAATCACCCGCCTCAAATGGAGTACTTGGATTAACAACTGCTCCATTACAAGTAACATCTTGAGTTGTTGCTCCTGTACTTATACAACTAATAATTTCACCACTGTATGTTGCTACTGATAATCCTGCTTTTAATCTCACATAAATTGTTGTAGTTACAACATTTCCTCCTGATTGAGTCAATGTAATACTATTTGTGAAACCAGCGCCTGATGTTGTAGATATCTCATAATTTGTAGGAGCTGTTAATGTAATATCTGTCGTTAAATTACTCCCGCTAATATCAAAAGTTTGTTCTGCTGAAGGACCTGAACCCACAACATAAACCATTCCTGATAATGATGATGTTGAAATGTTGATAGTAGGAGATATTGATGCAGCTGTTAAATCAACGTTACACATTGCAACATTTCCATTGGTTTTTGTATCATAAATCCATCTTATATATCTAGTTGTAGACAAAGGATTGTCTATAAAAGTTGTTCCTGTTGATGCTGTTGATATTTCACCAGTAGTACTAATATTTCTTAAAGTAGTCCATGAAATACCATCTACAGATTCTTCAATCAAAAAAACACCTTGCCAAGACCCTGAACCAACATTGGCTTTTAGTTGATACGACAAAACTCCAGGCGTTCCTGAGAAAAACAAAACAACATTATCACCAGCAGCATCAATTCTTAAAGCAGTTGTACATGGTGTTGTATAATTTTTTCCTAAACCAGTTCCAGTAAATCCTACTGGCAAACTAGCTCTATCTAAAGCGTCAGTATCTAAAGGCAATGATGCCTGCCCCCAAGAAAGAGCTGAAAATAAAAAGGTTAAAAACAGTAATTTTAATTTCATATCAAAAAAATTAAGTTATTTTAAGATTTGGCGTAAGCTTTTTAAAAAGCAAAGCTTACAAATTTATGCAAAAATATTTGATTTTCAGTACATTTGTTGAAAACTCGTTTTATTAAAAGGTTAAGAAATTGAAATCAAAAAACACAGAAAGTCTTACCATTCAAGAGATACAAAACAAAATGGAATACTTTTGTGCGTATCAAGAACGTTGCTACAAAGATGTTGATAACAAGCTAAATACGTTTCATTTAATTTCTGAAGCACGTGAAAAAATTCTTACTTATTTAATTGAAAACAATTTCATAAACGAAGAACGTTTTGCCAAAAGTTTTGCTCGTGGTAAACACAATTATAAAAATTGGGGTAAAAACAGAATTATTCAAGAATTAAAGTTTCGAGATATTTCTCAACGAATTATACAA
>JACXVH010000264.1 GCA_014763515.1 Flavobacteriaceae bacterium | reverse complement strand
GCAGTAGTATCTTGAATAGTAAAAGACTGTATAAATGTAGAATTTGAGCAATTTGAAATTACTGTAAAAGTTCTATTAACTAATATTGGACAAGTTCCTGAAGAACTATCTACATAAGAAATAGTGTAATTTAAAGAACTATCAGAAAGAGTACCGCCAGCATTTATAAATTCTGATAAACTAATATTTACTGATGTCTCACTATATATGAGTGGACTAATAGCGTTTAAATTACATCCATCAATATTAGAATTTGGAGGTCCAGTTATAACTGGTGAATCGATTATTATAATTGAAAAAATAAAATAACATCCATTTGCCAAAGGAGGGACAGCATAATATTGTGTAGTTCCTATTGTTGATGGAAAAGTATTCGATGATGTATATTCTATTGTACTACTTGTTATTGGATACGAATTATAAAAATGTGTTCCACTTGGAAAATTTGATGAAATATCACTGAATGAAATTATTGAATTTGTATCACAAAACGTAAAAGAAAGATTTGTTTCTGTATCTTGACAATTTTGATTTATAAAATTTGCTGAATCAATATTTAAAACTATAGGATCTGTTATTGGATCTCCAATACATAAACCAGTAGTTTCATAACCCTGTATAAATGGTTTGTCATTAAAAACAATTCCTGTTATACCACCAACACCACTTAGATAACCATAGAGTGGAACACTTGGGTTACAATTCAGATTTTTTAGTAAAAAACAATCTTCGGTAACTTTGACTTTAAACTTTAATTCACCAAGAATATCTGTTGGGGATGAAGGAACGGGTAGAGTACCAATATCCCAAATTAAAGTGCCGTTTCCGCCTAGAGTTGAATTAAAATATAAGTTATTAGGGGTAGGAAGGGGAGTAAAATTTATTGTACCAGACTCACTTCCCGTTACAAAATTTGTAGTGTAAGGAATTTGAATTTTTATTTGAGTATTATTTATAGGTTCAGTTCCTTCATTTAGAATTTTTATTGAATATTCAATTTCTTCACCAGGTTGAACCGACAAAGAACTTGAGGGAGGATTACCATTTATTGTAATTAAAGACAATACACCTTCAGCATCTGGAACATAAGCATCCACGGCAAAAGCTGCCATAAAAATAACATAGGTATCTTGTGTTGAACCATAACGAAGTGTAGTTGAAGTTTGATTGTTTGTAATGACGGAATTATTTGGATTTGAAATATTAAACATTGAAATATCTAAACCTGTATTATTCTGTAAATTAGGATTTCTTGTATTTCCGCCAGTTTGAATAGAGCTATTAAAAAAATTATTAGTTGTATTTCCTGAATGATTAAGTGTTTGCCAATTATTATCACTAGAACGTAAAATATTAATATAATCACCAGATATTCCTACATCACCTTCTCCAGCCATTAATCCTAATTTAACATTAACGGCCCCCGTTTGTACTGCATTAAAACCAGTAATAGGAATTTGGTGATTTGTTGTAGTGTTACCTTGTACATATGCATGTCCATCAAAAACAGTTACATCTCTCCATTTCATTCTACTATTCTCATATACAACTATTATTCCCCAACCTCCATAATATCCAGTACTACCTCCATTTCCTTCTACTAAAGCAATATCTGCGACAGTATATTGTCCTAAGCCATTATTTTTTACATAGTCGGTTATTTCTGCAAAAGCAGAATACATAAATCCATCACTATTTGTAGGATAATAAATATCATTTGTATTTGCTGTAATTTCTGTATAAGACGAAGTATTAGGTCCCTTTAATTTTACTTTTCTTTTGTTGAATGTTTTTGTAATTCCACCCTTTGTTACATTAAATATATCAGGACTAGAAGATCCATCCGAAGCACGACCAGTCCAATATAAACCTGCAAAAACAACTTTAGAACATTGTGGTACGGCACCGTTTTCTGTAGAATAAGTCAAATTTGCAGAAGATGAGTTAAAAGTATTAGCATCTCCATCAACATCTACATATTGCATATTATTATTACTATTATTTGTGTTATTTCCATAATTTGTTAATGTAAGATTTGTATTTCCAATTAACGTAAAATCACCTTTAACATGATAAATTGTTGTGTTAGGTGTATTCTGAGAAACCCTTGGGGTAAATGGAACTCTTACTTGAGCTGTTAAATTATTTGAAATAATAAGAATATTTAATAAAATAAATATTTTAATAAATTCAAACCCGAATAAAAATGTACTTTTTTTCATAAATCAAATTATTATTCTGGTAAACTTATTTTATAGCAAATTATCCAATTTGAATTATTTGCTAAAAT
>JACXVH010000263.1 GCA_014763515.1 Flavobacteriaceae bacterium | reverse complement strand
TAACGTTTTGTGGCTTGTAAAAGTTGCGTGCAAGTACAAACCGTTATTTTTAATTTTTTTCACTGCCGAATCCACGCAAGAAACGGACTTTTAAATTTAACCTTTAACAGCAATTTTTACAAACCGCTGTTGTATACTGTTGTTTTTTTACTAAATTTGATTTTCTAATTTCCCACAATCTATGTTTAAATTTTTAAGTTTTTTAATTTCTCCTAAATTTTATTTTTTAGACTTAATACTAAAAGAGCTTTCTAAAAACTTCGGGTATTATTACAAAGAAGACGAGTTAGTAGAAAAAGTTACAAAAGACACTTCTTACGTTAAAGATTTTAATTTCTATGTTAAATACACTAAAAAGTTTATACAAGAAGGAAATGAAACTTATTTTGTAAGATACGCTTGTCAATATTTAGAAGAACAAAAACTTATTTATATTAGCAAATTACCTACACATGACATTAAATACACGATAACATACGGTGGTTTAATAATTGTTAAGTCAGGTGGTCTTTTTTGGTCAAAGTTTTGGAGTTATATTAAAAATTCATTTCAATATGCAGTTTGGTTAGTAGCTATTTTATCTTTTGTCGTAAACTGCGAAAATACTCAGAAATATAATAAGGTAAGTATCGAAGTCGATGACCTGAAGCGTAAAATAAACCAATCGAGCCAACAATATAAGCAAGAGTTAAAAGAATTACAGCTAAAATTAGAGAACCAAAAACAAGTGTAAAGCCTGATACAATATTTCAAAAGCTTCGTTAAAAATACGTTTCATTTTTTATTACGTGTTGTCGTAATTACTACTGATTTACAATAGTATACAACGTTTTGCGGCTTGCTCTCAGTGGCGTTGAGCCAACACCAAGCCACCACAAATATAACAAAACATTCCATTCAGCAGCGGATTTTCCGTAGGAAAATCCGGAAGTAGCCATTGAAGCAAACCGCTGTTAGTGGCTGGCATTTTATTCTCGGTTAAACTCTTCAAGTATAAAGTTTCCTTCGAAATTTTCATCCCAAATGATTAAATATAGTGTTTCTCCTTTTCTGAATTCAGTAAAACCATTTATTGCTTTTTGAATGTATTTTTTCTTGATTTCAATTTCGTGAATTGTTGTTACAAATACTTTTGTTGATGAAGTAGCAACTAAAAGTTTGTCAAAATCTACTTTTAAGCCTCCAATTGTTTTATCACTTAATTCACTTTCAAGAACAAGCGGGATACTAGTCATTATTTGGTCATCATTTTCATTCATTTTGTACCAAACTAAATCAAATAGCCATTCTCCTTCATCATACTCAAAATCAAGAAAAATATTTAGATTTCTATGTGCAGCAGTACAATATCCTAATTTTTCTCCTTGCTTTGCAAATAATGTTTTAATTGTTTCGGTAACTACTTTATATGACTTTTTTGCAAAATCATTTGCAGGATTATTTAATTCTTCTAAGATATTTAAAATTTCTGTTCTCATTTTTTAATTTATTTCTAAAATTGTTTTTAAATCATTACTAAAATTGTCAGTAGCAAAGCTTAATGATGTATAGAATAATGCTTTTGGTTCTATAAACTTAATTACATTGCTAAATTCTGTAAACTCATACATTTCGTTTGTAGTTTTTTGAAAACTAACAATTTGAAAATTAGATTTATTTACATTTTCAACATATTCGTTATTTTCAAAGCCAACATATAATATTATTGATAAAATAATTTCATCATTAAATATTTCAATTGAATGTGTTTTTGGAACAACTTTGAGGTTTTCGTATTTTTTAAAAGTTGTCATATATGCTAATGATTTGCATATAGTTTGGTTGTTTTCTAACGCTGATAACAATTCGTTGTGTTCTAACCTTTCATAGAATAATTTCATAATATTTGATTTAAATTTCGGGTTAGGATTTTGGACATCAAAAACGGCTTGAGTGTTAAGAAAAGTCTTTTTTTTGAGTTTTGCGGAATGCTTGCCACTAACGGTTTAGGGCTTTGCGTTCGGGCGGAATTACATAGCACTTCCGTTGATAAATTTACAAAAGTTTATTCTATGACCAAATGTTGATATTTGCACGTCAGCCCGCCTGACGCAAAACCCTTGTTAGCAGTAGTGGCTATTGGTGGTCCGTCAATTATTTGTTCAATATTTGTCGCCATTGTTTACAAATGTTGTCAAAGTCAATGCCTGTGTTTGCAGGGCTTGTGCTTGGTAAAGAAATATATTTGATGTCGTTTTTTCTATCGAAATACTTGTCGAAAAGTGCTTGAGATTTTGTCCCGTTGAAACCGATAACTTTTAAATTCTTATGTCTTGCGATGAAACTGTCCAAGTCGTTTGGTTCTTCGTCTTCAATTGCACTGTCAAGGCTTCCTTTTCTGTTTGCTTTATGAGCAACGTCCCAAATTCCAATTTTAGTTTTGAGTAAAAGTGCTTTTTTGTCCGAGTAGGTTAGTGGTAAATTGTTTTCAGTAATTGTCGAAATTATTTTCCAAAATTTATTTCTTGAATATCCGTAATACTCTCCAAGTTCAAGAGATTTGTCGCCAGGCATTGTTCCTAAAATCAAAATAGTCGTGTCCGAGTTTGAAATTGGGTCAAACGATGTTTTGGTATTTGTCGAAGATGCTTTTACAATTTGCTTAATGGTCTTTGGTTGTGCAATTGTCGCAGGTTTTACCTTAGTAATTGATTGTCCGATTAAAGAAACAGTTGAGCCGTTACGGTCAAAAATATTTGCATAGTTTCTTGTCCTGCCGTGAATTTGAAATGCCTGAATTGTCGAGCCATCTTTTTTCTGATACCAACCATTTTTGTTTAACTCGTCAGCAATTTGCTGGGTCGTCATTGGTCGTCCATTTTGTCGTAAAAGTTTTTCTATTGCTTCGTGTAGTGTCATAGATTTCTATTGGTTAGCGGTCGTCCTGCCATTACTGCTAACGGTCGTGGCTTACACTTCGGCGCAAACCTTATGAACCAAAGATAACAAAAAATCGGATTAGAAAAAATTCGGCAAGAATTTTTTCGGC
>JACXVH010000006.1 GCA_014763515.1 Flavobacteriaceae bacterium | reverse complement strand
TCAAGTTTCCATTGAAGAAATAGCTAGTATTACAACTAAAAATTCAAAAGACATTTTCGGAATTTAACGCTTATTTTACCACAATTTGTTATTTTTTTTGTTCATTTGTGGTGCTAAATTATCAATATGTCAAAATTCGATGCCATTCGTCCTTTTTATGATTCTGAAGTGAATGAAGCTATTGTTTCTTCGCTTAATCATCCTATGATGAAAGCTATTATGAATTTTGCTTATCCAGGAGTTGATGAAAATGTTTGGCAAGAACAATTAAAGCGAACTCATTCAATACGAGATTTTCAAATCAATTTTGCGTATCATGCTTTAAAAAAAGTTTTAGAAAAAAGTTCAGAAGGTTTGTCAACTTCAGGTTTCGAAAATTTAGAACCTAACACTTCATATCTTTTTATTTCAAATCATCGCGATATTATTCTAGATACTTCTTTGTTAAATGTTTCATTGTATGATCATGGATTGTTAATGACAGCGTCTGCAATAGGTGACAATTTAGTGCAAAAAGATTTTCTTTTAAAATTATCGAAGCTAAATAGAAATTTTGTTATCCAAAGAGGACTTTCTCCTAGAGAGCTTTTAATGAGTTCAAAATTGGTTTCGGAATTTATATATCAATTGTTAGCAAAAGAAAATCGCTCGGTTTGGATTGCTCAAAAAGAAGGAAGAACTAAAGACGGTAACGATGCAACTCATCAAGGCGTTTTAAAAATGATTGCTATGGCTTCAAATGAAAATAATTGTATGGATTATTTTAAGAAGTTACGCATTGTGCCAGTTTCTATTTCATATGAGTATGACCCAACAGATGCATTGAAAATGCCACAATTATTAGCAGAAGCTAGAGATGAAGTTTATAAAAAAGAAAAAAATGAAGATTTTGTAAACTTAATGAGCGGTATAATTGGTCAAAAGAAAAGAATTCACATTCACGTGGGTAAGATTTTAAATGAAGAGTTGGCCAACTAATTTCATTGCATACGACATGTTGTTTAAGACAGATAAGTTTTCAAACCATTATACTGATAAAGAGAAACAAGTTTTTGAAAGAAGATTAGAATTAAGAATTGATGCAGAGCATAAAGAAGCTGTCGAAAGTTTTTTAATAATGTATGCAAATCCAGTGATTAATAAACTAAAATATAAAGATGCAACATTCTAAGCCAAACATAATGTTGATTTATACTGGTGGAACAATCGGTATGGTAAAAGATAGTGCAACAGGTGCTTTAAAGGCTTTTGATTTTAATAAATTACTAAAAAATATTCCCGAATTAAAACTTTTAGATTGTTCTATAGAAACAATTTCTTTTGAACATCCTATTGATTCTTCAAATATGAGTGTTTTGCATTGGCAAAAAATGGCAACTATAATAGAAGAAAATTACTCAAAATTTGATGGTTTTGTGCTGTTACATGGTTCTGATACTATGTCCTATAGTGCATCAGCTTTAAGTTTTATGTTAGAAAACTTAACTAAACCAGTAATTTTTACAGGTTCACAATTGCCAATAGGCGATTTAAGAACTGATGCAAAAGAAAATTTAATCACTGCAATACAAATAGCTTCACTTCAAGATAAAGGAAATCCTGTAATACAAGAAGTAGGTTTGTATTTTGAATATAAACTCTACAGAGGAAATAGAACAACTAAAATTAGTGCCGAGCACTTTAATGCTTTTACTTCACCAAATTTCCCTGAACTAGCGGAATCTGGAGTACACTTAAAAATAACTTCAGATATTTTACTAAAACAAAAAAAGTCGGTAAAACTTAAGGTTAATAAAGATTTTGATGAAAATGTATTGATTTTAAAATTGTTCCCAGGAATTAATAAGACTACATTAGAAGCAGTGTTTTCGGTGCCAAATTTAAAAGGAATTGTATTGGAAACTTATGGTTCAGGTAACGCACCTTCTGAAGAATGGTTTTTAAATGAAATTAAAAAGGCAATAAAAAATAATATTTACGTTATAAATGTAACGCAATGTAGTGGAGGTTCTGTTGCTATGGGAAAATATGAAACCAGTACAGCGTTAAAAAAGATTGGAGTAATTTCTGGCCGAGACATTACTACAGAAGCTGCTATAACTAAATTAATGTATCTGTTAGGTCAAAAAGTGAGCAATAAAGTTTTTAAAACCATTTTCGAGACGAGTTTAAGGGGCGAAATGAATTAAAAATGCTTAAAAATTTTCATAGATGAGAAATTTTACGTTATTTAGCGTCCTTAAAATAGAAAGTGTTTTTTAATGAAGGAGAAAAATTAGCTATTATGCAAAAAAAAACTACAAAATAGGATGTGTAAAGCTTCTTTGATTTGAGAAATATTTTCAAAAAATTATTAAATTTTATATTTTTAACCCAATTAACTAATTAAATTTAAGAACAAAACGATGAAAAGATTATTTTCTATTTTGGCAATCACAGGGCTTATGACTTTTGGAAATGTTCAAGCTCAAGAAGAAACTGTAGATTCAACTGCAGCTGCTACGACAGAACAAGTTCAAGAAACTGTAGCAGAAGAAACTCCAGCTGCTGATGTTGTAGCTGATGATGAAGCTGCTGTTGAGCCAAGCTTTACACAAAAAATGAAAACCCGTTTTATTGAGGGTGGTCCAGCTTTCATGGGAATTGTATTAATCTGTTTAATTTTAGGTTTAGCAATTGCTATTGAGAGAATTATCTATTTAAATTTATCTACAACAAATACAAAAAAATTAATCTCTGAAGTAGAAGACGCTTTAAACTCAGGTGGTGTTAATGCTGCTAAAGAAGTTGCAAGAAATACTGCTGGTCCAGTTGCTTCAATTTTCTACCAAGGTTTAGATCGCTACGAGCACGGTTTAGATTCAGCTGAGAAATCAATTGTTGCTTACGGTGGTGTTCAAATGGGTCAATTAGAGAAAAACGTTTCTTGGATTTCATTATTTATCGCTCTTGCTCCGATGTTAGGATTCATGGGTACGGTAATTGGTATGATCGAGGCGTTTGACCAGATTCAATCAGCTGGTTCAATGGAGCCTTCATTAGTAGCTGGTGGTATTAAAGTTGCGTTATTAACAACAGTATTCGGTCTTATTGTTGCTATTATTCTTCAAATTTTCTATAACTATATCGTAGCAAAAATCGATTCTATCGTTAACGATATGGAAGATGCATCTATCAGCTTAGTTGATATGTTATCTGATTATAGCAAAAAATAATAATAAACAACACTAAAAAAGATAATCTGTTATGAACTTACATAAGTTAACAAAAATAGCAGCCATTATCGTTGCCGTCCTAAGTATCATTTTCTTAGGATTATTAATGGCAAACAGCGATGCTGAAGATAATAGCTGGATTTCTCCACTAATCTACATTTCATATGCAATATTTGCTGCATGTGTTGTAGTAGTGTTAGTGTTTGTATTGAAAAATTTATTTACTCACAAAGAAGACTTAAAAAGAACTTTAATTTCAGTTGGACTATTTTTAGGTGTTGTACTTATCTCTTATATCTTCGCAGATAGTTCAGATGTTAAAGCAAACGGAATTGTTTACACGGGTGCTACATCTAAATGGGTAAGTACAGGTCTTAATGCTTTCTATTTATTAGCTGTTGTAGCTGTAGGAGCAATGGTTTGGACTGGATTTAATAAAATTAAAAAATAATTATGGCTAAAAGAGAAGCACCAGAGGTAAATGCCGGTTCAATGGCAGATATTGCTTTCCTGCTTTTGATTTTCTTCTTGGTTACTACAACTATTGGAGTAGATCAAGGGATTAACCGTCTTTTGCCTAGATATGAAGAAAACCCACAGCCTCCTGTAGATATTAATGAAAGAAATATCTTAAGAGTATTGGTAAACAAAGACAATCAATTACTTGTAAACGAACAAGTAATGAATATCAAAGATTTACGTCAGGCTGCTATTGAATTCTTAGAAAACAATGGTGATGGGTCCTGTGCATATTGTCAAGGTAAAAGAGTTTCTAACTCTTCGGATAATCCTGAAAAAGCTGTAATTTCTGTAATGAATGATGGTCAAACTTCTTATGAAACATATATAGCTGTACAAAATGAATTGGTTGCAGCATATTATTTCTTAAGAGATAGAGAAAGCAAAAGAAGATATGGGGTTTCATTTAGTGAAATGGAATACATTTACAACGACCCAGCTTCTAAAGCTACTGAAGGTTTAGTAGAGGAATTAGAACCGAAGGTTAAAAAGATTCAAGAGTTATTTCCAATGCGTCTTTCAGAAGCAGAACCGAAAAAGAACTATTAACATTTAATTTTAGAAGATATGTCTAAATTTAAAAAGAAAAAATCAGGAGCACTTCCTGCCATTTCAACAGCATCATTACCTGATATTGTATTTATGCTATTGTTCTTTTTCATGACCGCTACGACAATGAAAGATAGTGATTTAATGATTGAGAATAGATTACCAAAGGCTAATCAAACTGCAAAATTGCATAAAAAACAATATGTTATGTATATTTATGCTGGTAAAGCAAAAGATAACTACAAGTCTACTTTAGGATCATCTGATCGTATTCAATTAAACGATAAGATATCTTCAGTAGCAGATATTCGTAACTTCGTAATTACTGAGAGAGCTTCTCGTAATTCTGAAGACGAAAAATATTTAACAGCTTCTTTGAAAATAGACAGAGAAGTAAAAATGGGACTTGTTCAAGATATTAAACAAGAACTACGTAAAGTTGATCAATTAAAGGTTAACTATACAACTAATCAAGGGAATCCTGTAGATTAAATTCTTTTCATCTTTATATAGAAAGGTACGCATTGCGTACCTTTTTTTATTACTTTTATAAAAAAATACCAAGTGAAGAAATACTTTTTTATAATTTCTTTTTTTACATTCTTTTTTTCTTTTTCTCAAGATGATAAAAATGCTCCTTACAAAGTGGTTGATTCATTATTTAGAGAAGATCAGTTTTATGTTTCTATTAGTTACAATTTAGTACAAAATAGGCCAAGTGGTTTTAAGCAATTTGGTTTTTCTCAAGGATTTTCTGGAGGTTTCTTGAGAGATTTTCCATTGTCGAAAGACAGAAATTGGGCAATTGCTCCTGGGTTAGGTTATTCTTATAATAATATCAAACAATTTATTAATTCAGATATTTTGATTCCAGATTCTGGAACTTCTGAAAACATTAAAACCACAATTGTTACACATGGTATTGATATTCCGCTTGAAATAAGATGGAGAAATGCAACACCTTTAAGTCATAAATTTTGGAGAATTTATGCTGGAATTAAAGCAACCTATGTGTTAAATGCAAAATTAAAATTTGAATCTTCTTTTGGGAATGACAAAGAAAACATTCTAAGTAATGTTAATAGATGGCAATATGGAGCTTATTTGTCAGTTGGTTATAATACTTGGAACCCTTATATTTATTATGGTTTAAATCCTGTTTTTAAAGATGGAACTAATCGTTTGTCAAATTTTAACCTTGGATTTATATTTTATATTTTATAAAACTAAATCTTTCCAAATAAAATATTGAGGTAGTAAACCGATTAAAAATCCCACAAATAATTCTGGCATTGTATGAGATTTCATGTAAAGCCTTGAAGTTGCAACTAATCCCATGCAAACTATTGCAAAAGCTACCATATTTAAATAAGGCAATTGATGGTAAACAGCTACAGCATACACAAAGCAAGCTAATGAAGTTATTCCTATCATGTGTAAACTAGCTTTATATTTTAGAAGAATAGCTATAAAAGCTAAAATAGCACTAAAAAATCCCCCAGTATAAAAATAAAATAATTCGGGTATAGTATTATTTTCTTTCATAATATACAGCAAAGCAAAAAACAAAAAACACTGTATTAATACAGGAATCTTTCGTTCCTTTATACTAGCCTCAGTAAATGATGTTACAATGCCTAGTGAAATAAATAAAAAATAAAGCGCCAGAGGCATTAATAAAGTTAAGATACTTACTTGTATTAAAATTAAATATTGTAAGCGCTCAGGGGCTGTGTGTGGAGCAACTAAGAAAAAATATAGTGTTCCGTATGCTGTAATAAATATAGGATGAAATATATATGAAAATATAGGTAAAAAAGAGTTACTTTTCATTCAAAGCGATACTTTAGTTGTAGTTGTTGTCCTTTTACCCGCTTTTCATTTTAGTTCCAATAATTGGAAGCTATCATTTCAATCGGGGCTAATTATTAAACCACAAGAGTTTTTGTTATATTTTTTTTCTTAAACGAGCCACAGGAATATCGAGCTGTTCTCTATATTTAGCTACTGTTCTTCGGGCAATTGGATAACCTTTTTCTTTTAATATTTCTGCCAGTTTATCGTCAGGTAAAGGTTTTCGTTTATCTTCTTCGTCAATTACATTTTGTAATATTTTTTTAATTTCAATAGTAGAAACATCTTCACCTTCAGTGTTTTTCATGGCTTCACTAAAGAAATCTTTAATTAATTTAGTACCATAAGGTGTTTCGACATATTTACTATTGGCAACCCTAGATATTGTAGAAATATCAAGACCAACTAAATCAGCAATGTCTTTAAGAATCATTGGTTTTAGTTTGGTTTCATCACCATCTAAAAAGTATTCTTCTTGATAGTGCATTATGGCATTCATAGTTACAAAAAGTGTTTCTTGACGTTGTTTAATAGCATCAATAAACCATTTTGCCGAATCTAATTTTTGTTTAATAAATTGAACAGCATCTTTTTGAGCTGAAGACTTTTCATTTGTTACCTTGTAACTTTGCAGCATTTCTTGGTAATCCTTAGAAACGTGTAGTTCTGGAGCATTTCTTCCGTTTAAAGAAAGTTCTAACTCTCCATCAACAATTCTAATGGTAAAGTCAGGAACTATGTGTTCAATAGGTTTTTGGTTTCCTGTAAAGCCACTTCCTGGTTTTGGATTTAATTTTTCAATCTCATCAATTGCTTTTCGAAGTTGTTCTTTTGAAACCTCATATTTTTGAATCAGTTTGTCATAATGCTTTTTTGTAAAAGCATCAAATTGATTTTCTATAATATCAATGGCTAGTTCAACAGATTCTGTAGGAGTTTTGTGTTTTAATTGTAATAGTAAACATTCTTGTAAATCTCTTGCACCCACACCAGATGGTTCCAGTTCTTGTACAATATGTTTTAAGATATTTTGTATTGTAGTTTCATCTGTATAAATACCTTGTGTAAAAGCCATATCATCAACCATATCTTGTACGGTTCTTCTTATATAACCTGTATCATCAATACTGCCTACTAAAAACTCAGCAATATCTTTTTCGGTATCATTTAAAATAAAAGTATTGAGTTGGTTTAGTAAATCTTGATGAAATGTTACTCCAGCAACGAAAGGCATACTTCTATCTTCATCGTCATCACTGTAGTTATTACTTTGGTATTTATAATCAGGAGTTTCGTCGTTACTTAAATATTCGTCTATGTTAATGTCATCAGCGTCAATATGTTCATTGTCATAATCGTCATAATCATCAACCGAACTATCACCATATTCGTCAAAATCTACATTTTCTTCCTTACCACTTTCAAGTGCTGGATTTTCAACTAATTCTTCTTGTAAACGTTGTTCAAAAGCTTGTGTAGGCAATTGAATCAATTTCATTAATTGAATTTGCTGAGGAGATAATTTTTGAGAAAGTTTAAGTTGTAAATTTTGTTTTAACATAAACGATTTAAATTAAAAAAGTTTAGCTGTTTTACTATATAAAGTTAAACAACTAAACTTAATTATACTAAGTTTTTTATTAAAATTCTGCGTTTTGTGGCGTTCTTGGGAAGGGGATTACATCACGAATATTAGTCATTCCGGTTACAAAAAGCACTAAACGTTCAAATCCTAATCCAAAACCTGAATGAACAGCAGAACCAAATCTTCTAGTATCTAGGTACCACCATAATTCTTCTTCATCGATACCTAATGCTTTCATTTTTTCAACTAAAACATCGTAACGCTCTTCTCTTTGAGAACCACCCACAATTTCTCCAATTCCTGGAAATAAGATATCCATTGCTCTTACGGTTTTTCCATCTTCATTTAAACGCATGTAGAATGCTTTAATTTTTGCTGGATAGTCGAATAAAATTACTGGGCATTTAAAGTGTTTTTCAACTAAGAAACGTTCGTGTTCACTTTGTAAATCAGCACCCCATTCCTCAATTAAATATTGGAATTTTTTCTTTTTATTAGGAGTAGAATCTTTTAAAATATCTATAGCTTCTGTATAAGAAACACGTTTGAAGTTATTTTCTAATACAAAGTTTAATTTTTCTAATAATGTCATTTCACTACGTTCAGCTTGAGGTTTTTGTTTTTCCTCTTGAGCAAAACGTTCGTCTAAGAATTTTAAATCATCAGCACAATTTTCAACAGCATATTTGATTACATATTTAATGAAATCTTCAGCTAAATCCATATTGTCTGCTAAATCATTGAAAGCAACTTCAGGTTCAATCATCCAAAACTCAGCTAAGTGACGAGAAGTATTCGAATTTTCCGCACGGAAAGTTGGTCCAAAAGTGTAAATTTGACCTAAAGCCATTGCGAAAGTTTCACCTTCTAATTGACCAGAAACGGTTAAGTTAGTTTGTTTTCCGAAGAAATCTTCTTTGTAGTTAATGCTTCCGTCTTCATTTTTAGGAGCAGAACCATCTAAAGGTAAAGCGGTTACTTGAAACATTTCTCCAGCGCCTTCAGCATCTGAACCTGTAATAATAGGGGTATTTACATACACAAATCCTTTTTGTTGAAAATATTGATGTACGGCAAACGATAATACAGAACGCACACGCATAATAGCACCAAAAACATTTGTTCTAACTCGTAAATGTGCGTTTTCTCTTAAGAATTCTAAAGAGTGACGCTTAGGTTGCATTGGAAATTTTTCAGCATCTGAATCGCCTAAAATTTCTAAACTAGTAACTTGGATTTCAACTTTTTGTCCAGCACCTTGACTTTCTACTAAAGTTCCTTTAACACAAATGGCCGCACCAGTTGTTATTCTTTTTAAAATGTCGTCTGAAGTATTTTCAAAATCTACAACGCACTGAATATTATGAATGGTAGAACCATCATTCAATGCTATAAATTGATTGTTTCTAAATGTTCTAACCCAACCTTTTGCAGTTACTTCTTGTAATGTTTTAGTGTTGTTTAAAAGATCAATTATTTTAATATGTTTCATTTTAAAAATATTGTTTTTTATTGGTAAAATGAAATTCGAATAGTTACTCGTTTTTCATTTTTTTTCAAATTTAATGCAAATATAAAATTTATTGTATTTGAGAACTATCTTCTTCTAAATCTTCTGCTAAAATATCTATTGTAGGTTCTGGAAATTCTTCTTCGTTAGCAACAGATTTCTCTAAGGAAAGTAATAATGCTGGCAACAAAATAAGATTTGAAAGCATAGCAAAAAGTAATGTGGTGGCTACCAAACTACCTAATGCGACTGTTCCTCCAAAACTAGATAATGTAAAAACAGAAAAGCCAAAGAATAAAACTACTGAAGTATAGAACATACTAATTCCAGCTTCTTTTACTGTTGCATAAACCGAGCGTTTAATTTTCCAATTATTAGCTTTTAATTCTTGTCTATATTTTGCTAAAAAGTGAATAGTGTCATCTATCGAAATACCAAAAGCAATACTAAATACCAGAATTGTTGAAGGTTTAATAGGGATACCTAGAAAGCCCATTAAGCCAGCCGTCATTATTAATGGTAAAATATTTGGTAATAAAGACACAACTATCATTTTAAAAGAACGGAATAAATATGCCATTAATAACGATATTAGTAAAATGGCAAATAAAAGAGATAAAACTAAATTATGAACTAAATAATGAGTTCCTTTTTCAAAAACGTAAGCCTTACCTGTCATGGTAACAGTATAGCGTTCTTTTGGAAATAGTTTATCAATTTTATGTTGTAAGCGTTCTTCAATTTTAGCCATTTTATCAGTGCCAATATCTCGCATAAAAGTCGTGATACGTGCATATTGACCAGTACTATCAACATAACTTTTCATCATGTTGTCGTTTCCTTTTTTAGTCGAGTTTTTTATGTAAGTTAAAATAAAAGCTTCTTCTTGTTTTGTGGGTAATTCATAATATTCAGGATTACCATTGTAAAACGTTTGTTTTGCATATTTTACAACATTAACTATAGAAACGGGTTTTGATAATTCAGGAATTTCTTCAATTGTTTCTTGTAATTCGTTAATGCGTTTTAATGTAACTGATTTTAAAGCGCCTTTCGGTTTTTTAGTGTCGATCATTATTTCTAATGGCATTACACCATCAAATTCTTGTTCGTAGAAAATAATATCATCGAAAAAACCAGTGTTTTTAGGCATGTCTTCAATAATGCTTCCTGAAACTTTTATTTGATAGATTCCAATAATACCAAAGACTAACAAGCCAATTGCAACTGCAAAAATAGCAACAGAATGTTTTCTAATTGTATTTTCAATCCAAGTAATAAAAGATTTCATGTAGTTTTTACCCAAATGTGCTAAGTGCTTTTCCTTTGGCAAAGGCATGTAACTATATGCAATAGGAATTATAATTAAACAAAGTAAGAACAATGATACAATGTTTAACGAAGCTACAATACCAAATTCTTTTAACAATTCACTTTCGGTTACAATAAAAGTTGCAAAACCAGCAGCTGTTGTTAAGTTAGTCATTAAGGTTGCGTTGCCAACTTTAGAAATTACACGTTGTAAAGATTTTGCCTTATTTCCATGTTTTTTAACTTCTTGTTGGTATTTATTAATTAAGAAAATACAATTAGGAATTCCAATAACAATAATTAGTGGGGGAATAATTGCGGTAAGGACAGTTATTTCATAATTTAATAATCCAAGAGTTCCAAAAGACCACATTACACCAATTATAACTACTAACATTGATATAAATGTAGCTCTGAAGCTTCTAAAAAAGAAGAAAAATAATAAAGAAGTTACACCAAGGGCAGCGCCAACAAACAAACCAATTTCATCTATTATACTTTGAGAATTTAAAGTTCTAATATAGGGCATCCCAGAAATGCGAATATCAATTCCCATTTCTTTTTCAAGTGCTTTAATTTTATCTTTGCTTAAATATTTTAAAACGAAATCTTTTCTAGCAGCAGTGTTTACTATTTTTTTGTTCATATAAATAGCAAAACGTACCGCTCCAGATTCTTTGTTGAATAACATACCTTCATAAAAAGGTAAATCATTAAAAAGCTCTTTTTCTTTTTGTTTTAAATATTCATCAGAAACTTTATCATTAGAAACAAAAGGAACTAATTTAAATTTTTGCTGTAAAGTATCTTTTTCTAAAACTCTTAAATCTTCAATAGAAATTGTAAAATCTACTGCTTTGTCTTTTTTAATGTTTGTAATAAATTTTTCCCAAGTTTTTAAGTTTCTGGCATTAAAAAAAGTACTGTCTTTAAAACCAATAACGATAAGATTTCCTTCTTCGCCAAATTTATCTAAAAAGCTTTTGTATTGAATATTTACTTCATGATGATCAGGTAAAAGATTAGCTTCAGTGTAAGTAAAGCGCATATTTTTCCATTGCATTGCCATAAAAACTGTAAATGCAATAATTATAATTAAAAGCGCAACTCTATTTCGTAATATTTTATTCGCTATGTAATCCCAGAAACTGGTGCTAAGCCATTTTAACATTGGTACAAAAATTGAGCGGCAAAGGTACGTATAATAACTTAAATACTTAAGTTACAAGCTCAAGAATTAAGATAAATTTAAAACCCTAAATCTAAATGATAAGATATTTTTATAGAAATGTTATCATCCACTCTTGGTAGTTGATTAGGGCCGTATCTGTAATAAGCAGTAAAACCAATTCCTTTAAAAATTTTATTAGCTTCAATACCGCTTTCTATAAATCCTTTTTCAAGAGTTTTAAATGACAAGCCTATATGATTTTGAGCATTATCGATATTACCCCAGGCCATTCTTGTAGCCACTGAAATTTCAGGATCAATTTTGTAGCCCAAATTAATTCTATTGAAAGTATGTTTTAAATGTAATGCGGCAAATCTATCGGAGAAAAACTCATTATAGTACATGGTTTCAAAGCTGTTTTTTCCTGAAAAAGTAATTCTTTTTAAAATAGCATCTTTGTTAATGCTGTTAGGTGCAATACTATATAAATGTGTTAAAGGAGCATCGCCAAAAACAACACCTGCTTGAAATAATACAGCACTTTTTTGTCCAGATAAAAAAGGTTTTTCGAAATACGTTTTAAAGTCTATTTTAGTAAATGTAAAATCACTTTCAAGAGCTGGAATGCTTTGTGTTATTTGAAATGAGAATTTGGGATGTCTTTTTTCATATTCCAATAAACCTTTAGGTGTTTGCATAAAATTGCTAAATGGATTCCATTCAAATGTTAATTGAGCCGTTGTTAGATAAAAGTTGGTATATGATTTGTTATTTAGTAAATAAGTATAATCGAAAAGAGGTTGAATTCGGTTATATTCTAAATTGAATATAGAATAGGTTTTTGGTACTATTTTAGATTCTAGTCCAATAGCACTTCTTCTGTAATTATAAAAAGTAGAAATATTAATTGGTCTTGGGTCGTAGATTTTAAAACGTTTTGTGTCTGTTGCAAAATTAGTTTCAGCAATTTCACTTAAATCGTCGCTATATGATGCGCTAACCCAAGTTTCAGTTATTTTATCAAGTCGGTAAGAAGGAGTTACGCCATATTTAAACTTTTCATCTTTTAATCCGTAAGCACCGTAAGCACTTACTTTGTAATTTTCAGATAATTTATCATTGGTTACAAATCCTAAACCAAAACGAAATCCTTCGTAATTATTATATTTAACAATACTCCTTAAGTCTAAATCGACATAAGAAATAGGAAAATACCCATTTATAATTTTTCTTCCTAGAAACAATCGATGTTCAATTTTTTCTGCTACTGATAGACTGTCTAATGAAACATATGTTTTTATTTTTCGGTTATCGATGGTGTCTTTTGAAAAAGGTTTCCAGAAATTATCAGGTTTGTTTAAACTAGATTCAGGAACATCAATTTTGATGTAAGGTTTTTCAATACTATTTTTTTTATTAAAATTAATGTCAAAAACTTTAGATTCTATTGCAAGATAACTGTGGTCGGTTAAATCGTTGCCAGCAGTTTCTTCTTCAGAAGCATTGAATTTTATAGTTCCTCCTAAAATTTTTAAATCTTCATTACTAGTGCCTTTTTGGACTTTAATTTCTCTTTTGTTGGGAAACCATAAATTTTGTTCTTTTAAATAATCAAAAGTATATGTTGCATTGATGTTTACCATTCCGTAAATTCTGTAATAAGCTTTGGCAATTGCAAATGTTTCAGCATCAACATATAGTAATCCTCTTAATTTGTTAGCTCTTAATTTTTTGGGTTGAAAATAGATACGATAGGCTTTTCTTCCTTGTATTTTTACCGTATCAATAATATTGTAATTATAAAGTAAACGACCATAATTAGAAATAGGATTTTGAACGGGACTTTCTAAAATTTCAAAGGGGTTTTCGTAAACAGAATACGAAACTAGTTTTAAGCCTAAGAATTCGTAAATGGGTTGTTGAAAGCCCGCCATTCTTGTAGCTAAAACAGTTTCTTTAGTTGTGTTTTTATGATGTTGAATTAAGTTTACTTTTTCTGTTTGGTAAATATGCTGTTTACTTACGAGCTTTTTAAATTTATAATTAGAAGAATCTAATTTAATTTTGGTTTTTCCGAAAAGTTTTTTCTTGTAAATAGTATCAATTTTTGATGAAATACTATCGGGATGAGCACTCAAATACAAATATTCATAATTTTTGTATTGATAATTTTCTAAAGCTTTTTCAGGTCTATTTTTGTCTCTATTCTCAATTACTTGTTTTACGATTTTATTTACTTTATTATCGGTATAAAGTTCAGGTTGTTTTGCGCTGATATTAGTGGTTGCTTTAATTAATAAAAAATTAGTTTTAAGATTAGCGTAGGCAAATTTATCGTAATAACCTTTGTGTTTAACAATTATAGGTTTCTCATACTCGGAAATTAAAAGTTCGAATTTTCCTTCCCAATCAGTTTTGATAACATTACCTTGATAAAGTACATTAGCAAAAGCTAAAGGAATTGTAGTATCAAGATCGATTACCTGACCCTTAATTTTAGTTTGAGCAAAAAATGCTGAATAAAATAGGAGAAAGAAATATATGAAACACTTGCGCATATTGTAATAACATTATGCAAACTTAATTAAAATAATAGTTTGTATAACTAACTCTAAGAGAGAATAAATTATGGTATAAAAAAATCCCGAAGGACTCGGGATTTTAAAAAATTATACTTTCATTATTTCAGCTTCTTTAACAGCTAGTACATCTTCAATTTTTTTGATAAAATTATCTGTTAATTTTTGAATATCTTCTTCAGCTTTTTTGCAAACATCTTCAGATGTCCCATTTTTCTCTTCTTTTTTAATGTCGTTATTAGCATCTTTACGAGCATTACGAACACTTATTTTTGCATCTTCAGCTTCAGCCTTTGCTTGTTTTACTAATTCTTTACGTCTCTCTTCTGTTAAAGCAGGTATGTTAATAATGATGCTTTCTCCATTATTCATTGGGTTTAAACCTAAATTAGCAATCATAATCGCTTTTTCAATAGGGTTTATCATGCTTTTTTCCCATGGTGTAACAGTTAGAGTTCTTGCGTCTGGAGCGGCTATATTAGCAACTTGAGAAAGGGGTGTTTGAGAACCGTAATAGTCAACAAATACACTACCTAACATTGCAGGGGAAGCTTTTCCAGCTCTTATATTTAAAAATTCTCTTTCTAAGTGAGCAATAGAACCAGTCATCGATTCTTTTGCACTGTCTATTATAAAATTAATTTCTTCTGTCATCTTTTTATTAGTTTCAATTTTTTACTCACTTTGCACGTGTTTCAAGTTTTAAAATTAACAAAAACAACTTGAAACCTGAAACAAATTATATCGTTACTGTTGTTCCTACTGTTTCTCCTTCACAAACTTTAAGTAAATTACCGTCTTTGTTCATGTCAAACACAATAATAGGTAATTTGTTCTCTTGGCTAAGTGTAAATGCTGTGGTATCCATTACATTTAAACCTTTAGCTAGTACATCTTCAAAAGAAATTTGATCAAATTTTATTGCATTAACATCTTTCTCAGGATCTGCTGTGTAAACACCATCAACTCTTGTTCCTTTTAAAATAACGTCTGCGTTAATTTCAATTCCTCTTAAAACGGCCGCTGTATCTGTAGTAAAATATGGATTTCCTGTACCAGCACCAAAAATTACAATACGTCCTTTTTCTAAATGGCGTGTTGCTCTTCTTTTTATATAGGACTCAGCAATGGCTTCAATTTTTAAAGCAGTTTGTAAACGTGTTTGCATTCCTGCTTCTTCAAGAGCACCTTGTAAAGCCATTCCGTTAATAACTGTTGCTAACATTCCCATATAATCGCCTTGTACACGATCCATTCCGTTACTAGCTCCGGCTACACCTCTAAATATATTTCCACCACCAATTACGATCGCAATTTCCACGCCTTTATCGTGAATTTTTTTAATTTCATCAGCATATTCTGCTAATCGTTTTGGTTCAATACCATATTGGCGTTCTCCCATTAAAGCTTCGCCACTCAATTTTAGAAGTATTCTTTTATATTTCATTGTGAGTTTATTTGTTGCATAAATGCGATGCAAACTTACACAAAATTACAATATGCTCAAAGTCTAAGATTTTTGACTCTTCAATTCTTCAAATGTTTTTTTTGCTTCTTGGTAGCCAATTTCAAAAATTTGCTTCATTTTTGTTTTTGAAGTTTCAAAAGTACTGAAGTTTGCCAATTCCTTTGGTTCAATAACCCAATCACATAAACTGAATTTTTGATAGTTTCCTCTCGCTGTTAAAAGCTCGAATGATCTAGTGGTTACCGACTTTATAGAATTTAAATCTTTTGCTTCCACATTGTGAATTGGACTTACATAAATTCCAATAATATGATCACAATCGCCTTGTAATAAGTCTGTTGGAAAATGATTTAGAATACCGCCATCACTATACATTTTATTGTTTAGAACATATGGAGACAACATTCCAGGGAAAGAGGCGGAAGCTAAAACAGCATCGGTTACAAGTGTTTTTTCATTAAAAATTTTCAGTTTTCCACTTACTAAATCAGTTGCAGTTATTTTAATAGGTATGGGTAAATCGCCAATTGTCTTTTTTCCAAAAACTTTTTCAAAATACGATTTAAAAGCCTCAGAATCTATAAGTCCAGGTTTTTTTAATGTAAAATGTTTCCAATGAAAAAAATAAATGGATTGAAAAAAATCGAGTATTTCTTCTGGGGTTTTACCAACAGAGTATAATGCAGCTATTATCGCCCCAGCACTACTTCCAGACATTACCGAAGGTAAAATATTTTGTTCCTTTAAAAATTGTAATGCTCCAGCATGAGCAATTCCTTTAGAACCTCCACCAGACAATGCAAATCCAATATTCTTTGAAGAAAAATCCATTTGTAACTTAGCTAACAAATTAATCTCAAAAATAGAATTAAATTTGCAAATAAAATGTTATTACAATGCAAAATATAATTGAAACATTTTTAGCAAAGAGTTTAACTTACAATGAATATAGAAGTTTAGTAAGAGGGCTTTTAAAAGAAGGAAAATCGACAGGAATAACTCAAAATGAAGATTTATTTCATTATTCTGAGTTAAATGAAACGAGAATGAACAGATTAGACAAGACACTTTCAGTTTTAGAGACTATTCAAGAGAGGTTATCGAATTTAGAAAATGAATTTATCTTGTTAACATTAACCGAAGGTTGGTGTGGAGATGCCGCTCAAATTTTACCTATTTTAAATAAAATAAGTGAAACAAGTGATAAGATCGATCTAAAATTAGTTTTGAGAGATGAAAATGAAGAATTGATGAATCTTTTTTTAACCAATGGTAGTAAATCAATTCCAAAAGTTATTTTAATTGAAAAAAGTTCTCGAGAAGTTGTAGGAAGTTGGGGGCCAAGACCAGAAGCTGCTCGAAAATTAATTGCTGATTATAAGGAAAAAAATGGGGTTGTTGATGAACCAATTAAAATTGAGTTACAAAAATGGTATTTGAAAGATAAGGGAGAATCTACACAGTTAGAATTCCTTCAAATTTTAGAAGAAAAACAACTAGTAAAATAATTATTTCAAAAACTACTTATGAGAATTTATAAGTAGTTTTTTGTTTAAATTATAACTTTCTTAAGAGATAAACCCGTTTTTTAGTTTATTTTTGTCGCATAATTAATTATGAAATGGGGCAAAACCTTGTAGTAATTCCTACCTATAATGAAATTGAAAATATTGAAGATATTATTCGTACAGTATTTTCTCTTGAAAAAAACTTTCATGTATTAATTGTAGACGATAATTCGCCTGATGGTACTGCGCAGAAAGTTCAAGAATTACAACAAATATTTATAGATAAATTACATTTAGAAATTAGAACTAAAAAATCAGGTTTAGGGACAGCGTATGTTCATGGTTTTAAATGGGCTTTATTAAAAGGATATGATTATATTTTTGAAATGGATGCCGATTTTTCTCACAATCCTAAAGACTTGGAAAAACTTTTAGAGGCTTGTAAAAACGGAGCTGATTTGGCGATAGGTTCAAGATATTCAAAAGGTGTAAACGTTGTCAATTGGCCACTTTCTAGAGTATTACTATCATATTTTGCGTCAGTTTATGTGCGAATGGTTACAGGAATGAAAATTCATGATGCTACAGCAGGTTTTAAATGTTATAAGCGCCAAGTTTTAGAAACTATTAATCTCGATGAAATAAAATTTATAGGTTATGCGTTTCAAATAGAAATGAAGTACAGAACTTTTGTCAAGAAATTTAATATTGTGGAAGTTCCAATTATATTTACTGATAGAACAAAAGGACAATCAAAAATGAGTGGTGCAATTATTCGTGAAGCAGTTTTTGGTGTAATTTTGTTGAGAATAAAACAACTATTTAACCAATTGTAAATGAGTAGTACATATTTAGTAAAGAATGCTAAAATTGTTAATGAAGGAGAGATATTTGAAGGTGATGTTTTAATAGAAAATGAATTTATTAAAGAAATTGCCGAAAAAATAAGTCCAAAATCTTCTGATTGTATCATTGTAGATGCTGAGGGTAATTATTTAATCCCAGGTGCTATTGACGATCAAGTACATTTTAGAGAACCAGGATTAACACAAAAAGCAACTATTGAAACTGAAAGTAAAGCAGCTGTTGCTGGCGGGGTTACTACTTTTATAGATCAGCCTAATACAGTTCCAAATGCCGTTACTCAAGAATTATTAGAGCAAAAATATCAAATTGCTGCCACTACATCTTATGCGAATTATTCGTTTATGATGGGAGGAACTAATGACAATCTAGAAGAACTTTTAAAAACAAATCCGCGAAATGTTGCGGGAATAAAACTTTTTTTAGGTTCATCGACAGGGAATATGTTGGTTGATAATCAAGAAACTTTAGAAAAAATATTTTCTTCTACAAAAATGCTTATTGCGGTTCATTGTGAGGATGAAGCTACTATAAAAGCAAA
>JACXVH010000262.1 GCA_014763515.1 Flavobacteriaceae bacterium | reverse complement strand
ACTTTTAACTTTTAACTTTTAACTTTTAACTTTTACTAAAACTTCACACTAACTTTCTCTGAAATTAATTTCCCCTCTTGGTAATATTCAAAAAACCAACCATTAATTTTCTTCAAGAAAGTTCCCTGAATATCTCCCTTTTTAGCCATATAAACATTTTCAATTGAAGTATTTTGAATAGTGTAAACTATTTTAGGCTCACTATCTACAATTTTGTAACCATTTTCAATTGGTAACGCAAATAATTGATTTGGGTTTACAACTTTTTCAACTTCAACATTAGATTCTTTAACCTCAACATTTGTTTCTGTTTTGGTTACAACTTCATTTTTAGTAGTAAAATTGTTTTTAAAATTTAATTGACCTTTTAACGAAGTTAAAGCTGCTCTAAATGCTTCTTTATAAGCTACTTCATATTCTTTTTCTCTACTACTACCTCTAAAACTTTCAGTTAAAACATTGTTTTGACAATCTTTAACTTGAATTATAATATTTGTAGTAAATAATTTATTTTCCTCAACAGCATCTGCATAGAGTGCTAAACATCTACTGTTTGCTAATTCTTCAGGCAATTTATCAGTATCATAAAAAACTGTAAAACCTTGAGATTCAAAAAAGGATTTTGTCAAGGCATTTAAATTATACTTATTTGCTGCATTTAAAAATGAAAATTTTGCTGGTACAATTACATATTTGTAATTTTCTTGTGCAGAAGAAAGAATAGTTATAAAAAGTGCAAAAACTAAAATAAGCTTTTTCATTATAATATTTTTTTAAGTTCTAACAAATGATTCACTTGAATCAAATCTCTATTTACTTGTATATTTTCTGCATTAAAAAAAACAGCATCCATACCAAAATCTAAAGCTCCTTCAACATCGGCTTCTAAGCTATCCCCTATCATTAAACTATCTTCTTTTGTTGCTTTAGCCAAAGATAAGGCAAAATCGAATATGTTTGGATGTGGTTTTTTTACACCTGCCATTTCCGAATTGGTCACCGATTTAAAAAAGTGTTCAATATTTGAATTTTTCAATTTCTTGTCTTGAACAAAATGAAAACCATTTGTAATTATATGCAATTCGTATTTAGGTTGTAAATATTCTAACACCTCTATAGCACCATCTAATAAATGATTACTATTAGGTAAATGTGTAATATAATCTTCCGAAAGTTGGTTTACCAATTCTCTTGAAACCTCAACATTTAGAATATCAAAAACATCTTTTAAACGATAATAACGTAAATCTTCATGTGAAATTTGGTTCACTTGATATAATTTCCAATAATGCTGATTCCTCGGGATGTAATGCTTTAAGAATTCTTCAGTAGAAAAATCAAACCCGTGCTGTTTAAAAATCATATCAAACGCCACTGCCGAATTTCTATCAAAATCCCAAAGTGTATGATCTAAATCAAAGAAAAGGTGCTTTTTATTTTGAAACAATTCTAAATGTTAATTTATTGATTCGTTGATTCGTTGATTTAAAAAATTGAAAATTTGTAATTCATAATTCGTAATTTCAAAACAACTATTTTCCAGCAGTAATTACCGCATTTTCAACGTGATAAATCCAATCTTCAACATCACTATCATTGTAACGGAATGTCCCTTTTAAGGTAACGTATTGATCCGTTTTTAACTTTGGTAAATCGCCTTTAAATTTAATTCCCATGATAGTTTCAGGTCCTGATTTTCCGCAGAAAAAACAAGAAGCAAATACATTTTTACTTATCGCATAATTCTTATTATCAATTGGAATAATAAACCCTGTGATTACAATGGGTTTACCTTGCATAGCTTTTAATTTCGGATTAATTACAGGAAACATCACTTCGCCATATTTCTTGTCGGGCTTTTTCTGATAATCAATTTGTCCTAATAATTTCCATGTTAAGGTATCGGCAAAAACAACCTTTTTAGTTTGCTTTTCTACATTGAAATTATCTTTTCCAGTGAAACTAAATGTTACTATTGAAAGAATTGTAACTACAGTTAGTGTATATAATTTACGCATTTGCTAATGTTTTTGAAATATTTAATGAATATGCTTTTACGGCCGGAATTAATGCTGCAACTATTCCTACAATTAATGTAAGGGCTAATAACCAACCTTCTTTGTTCCAAATAAACTCGTACGGATTAAAACTCAATTTAAAGTCGGCTTCCGATGATTTTGAAATGAGAACTAATGCTATTCTTCCCAAAATCGTACCAAAAATAAAACCAACAAAACATAAAAGCAAACTTTCAATCAAAACAAGTTTTAATAATTGTAATCTTCCAGCACCATTTACACGTAATA
>JACXVH010000261.1 GCA_014763515.1 Flavobacteriaceae bacterium | reverse complement strand
AGAAGACGAAGAGCGAAAGGAAGAAGGGAATTCAAAAGGGTTTACGCTCTTTTAGAGCGTGTAAAAGATACCACCTGCTATGCAGGTGGTTGTTCATTTATTAAGATTCTTGCATGTTATGAAAAACGTTCATAACGTCATCATCTTCTTCAATTTTTTCTAATAGTTTTTCAACATCAGCTACTTGTTCTGGAGTTAGCTCTTTTGTTACTTGAGGAATTCTATCAAAACCAGAAGACAAAATTTCCATTCCACGGTTTTCTAACTCTTTTTGAATAGTTCCAAAACTCTCAAAAGGGGCATACATTACGATTCCGTCTTCATCGGCAAAAATTTCTTCTACTCCAAAATCAATCATTTCTAATTCTAATTCTTCAACATCTAAACCTTCTGCAGGAATTCTAAAATTACAAGTATGGTCAAACATAAATTCTACTGAACCTTGAGTTCCCATTGTACCGTTACATTTGTTAAAATAACTTCTAATGTTAGCAACAGTTCTATTATTATTATCAGTAGCTGTTTCTATTAAAATTGCAATTCCGTGCGGTGCATATCCTTCAAACAAAACCTCTTTAAAGTTAGCAGTATCTTTATCTGAAGCTTTTTTAATAGCTCTTTCCACATTATCTTTTGGCATGTTAGCTGCTTTCGCATTTTGAATAACAGCTCTTAATCGTGAGTTAGTTTCAGGATTTGGACCTCCTTCTTTAACTGCCATTACGATATTTTTACCAATTCTTGTAAACGTTTTAGCCATTGCTGACCAACGTTTCATTTTACGTGCTTTTCTAAATTCAAACGCTCTTCCCATTTCTATATGGATTTTAATTTACGGGTGCAAAGATAATATTATTTCTTGTAAAAAGGAAGTTTAACTACCTTTGCTTTAATGTCTTTATTTCTAATTCTGATATAAACTTCTGAATCTGGTGTTGATAATTCTGTAGGTACATATCCGAGACCAATAGCTTTTCCTAATGATGGCGATTGCGTTCCAGAAGTTACAATTCCAATTACATTTCCATCGGCATCAACAATTTCGTAGTCATGACGAGGAATTCCTCTATCAATTAGTTCAAAACCAACTAGTTTTTTAGAAACACCATCTTCTTTTTGTTTTTTCAAGTTTTCTGAATTGGTAAACTCTTTATCAAATTTTGTAATCCATCCTAAACCTGCTTCAAGTGGAGAAGTAGTGTCATTAATATCGTTTCCGTACAAACAGAATCCCATTTCTAAACGTAAAGTATCACGTGCAGCTAAACCAATTGGTTTAATACCAAATGCAGCGCCTGCTTCAAAAACTTTGTTCCAAATTTGTTCGGCATCTTCATTTTTGAAATAAATTTCGAATCCACCAGAACCAGTATAACCAGTAGCAGAAACAATAACATTTTTTACACCTGCGAAATCACCAATTTGGAATGTATAATATCCCATATTTACTAAATCGATAGATGTTAAAGATTGCATCGCTTCAGCCGCTTTTGGTCCTTGAATAGCTAATAAAGAATACTCGTCGGAAGCATTGATCATTTCAACACCTAAATCATTATGTTTAGAAATCCAATTCCAATCTTTTTCAATGTTAGAAGCATTAACTACTAACATATAATTATTGTCTTCAATTTTATAAACAATTAAATCATCAACAATTCCGCCTTCTGTATTAGGTAAACAAGAATATTGTGCTTTACCATTAACTAATTTAGAAGCATCATTAGAAGTTACTTTTTGAATTAAGGCTAAAGCATTTTCTCCTTTTAAAAAAAATTCACCCATGTGCGAAACATCAAAAACCCCAACACCATTTCTAACTACTTCGTGTTCTGCGTTTACTCCTTCGTATTGAACAGGCATGTTAAAGCCTGCGAAAGGAACCATTTTTGCACCTAATTGTTTATGAACATGATTTAAAGCTGTATTTTTCATTGTAATTGTTTAAAAAATTTGGTGCTAATTTATTTAAAAATCTTCAATTTGTAAGTTTAAATAGATTTAAAAATTAATGAAATGTTATTTTTTATTATTGTTAATAATAAATTTTGCATTTTAACAAATGTTTGCTGAATTTTGAAGTCTTAAAAATATAAAAATGGAATCTGTTCATTATATAAGTTCTGATATCTTAACAATAGAGAAAATTAATACTATAATTTCTCAAAATTTAAAATTAGCTTTATCAGAAGAAGCAAAAGTCTTAATTGCAAAATGTAGAACCTACTTAGATAAAAAAATGGAGACCAATGAACGTCCTATTTATGGAATAAATACGGGATTTGGTTCATTGTATAATGTTAAAATTTC
>JACXVH010000260.1 GCA_014763515.1 Flavobacteriaceae bacterium | reverse complement strand
GAAATTGTTCAAGAAGAAATTCACGATGACGATTTAGACGATGATAATTTCTTATTTGCAGAAACCGTTGAAGAAGAAGAAACTTTAAGTTTAGAAGCAAAAGAAATTGAATTGATTAAAAAAGCATTGGAACGCAACAAAGGAAAGAGAAAAGCAGCGGCTGATGAATTAGGAATTTCTGAAAGAACTTTATACCGAAAAATAAAACAATACGACTTATAATAATGAGTAAGACATTAAAAATATTTGCTTTATTACTTTTATTTGCTACTTCAGCTTGTAAATATTACAATTTTACAGGAACAGGTCAAATTGACGCCAATACTTTTCAAGTAAATTATTTTCAAAACAATGCTGAATTAGTTGAGCCCGGAATTGAAAGAACATTCACTTTACAATTACAAGACATAATACAAAGTCAAACCAATTTGAATTTGGTTAATCAAGGTGGTGATTTGTTATACGAAGGCGAAATTGTAGAGTATCGCATTACACCAATGACCGCAACTGCCGATCAAAGAGCTGCTCAAAACAGATTAACAATTAGCATAATGGTGCGTTTTACAAATCAGAAAAAAGAAGACGATAATTTCGAAAAACGTTTTTCTTTCTATCACGATTATCCTGCAAATGAGCAAATGACAGGAATCCGATTAACAACTGCTTTAGAAGAAATTTACACAAGAATTACACAAGACGTTTTCAACGAGTCTTTAGCAAAATGGTAGTAAATTGAATATAACTGAATTAACATATTTACTAAACAAACCAGAAGCGGTTAATGAAAAACAAACTCTTGCACTTGAACAAGTTTTGCAGGAATATCCTTTTTTTCAATCGGCTAAAGCATTATATCTAAAAGGATTATACAACCAAGAAAGTTTTAGATACAACTATGAATTAAAGAAAACCGCAGCATTAACTCAAGATCGCGCTATTCTTTTTGATTTTATAACTTCGAAAGAATTTAAAACAATTCAAAAAAGTAATATTGAAGAAACCGAAGAAATTATTTCCAATATTGATGTAAATGAAGCGGAAATTATAGCAATTGAGAACATTACTAAATTAACTGAAATTGAAGAAATTGAAGAAAAATTAGAAATTGGTAAACCTTTACATTTTGAAAATAGTGAAAAACACTCATTTAGCGAGTGGCTTCAATTAACACAAATTTCCCCTATCGAACGTTCTTTAGATGAGATAGATGAAAAAAATACAGAAGAAAAGACCAAAAAATTTGACTTAATTGATAAATTTATAGAAAGTAACCCAAAAATTTCACCTGTAAAAGAAACCACTTCAACACCTTCAAATATAGCGAAAAGTACCGAAGAACCTACACATTTAATGACCGAGACTTTAGCTAAGATATTTCTAGAACAAAAAAAATATCAACGTGCTATACAAGCTTATGAAATTTTAATTTTGAAATATCCAGAAAAAAGTAGTTTCTTTGCAGACCAAATTGAAAATATTAAAAAAATACAACAAAATAATAACTAGATTATGTTTACAGGATTTTTAATTGCAATAACAATTGTTTGTTTCTTATTGATTTTAGCAATCATGGTGCAAAACCCTAAAGGTGGTGGATTGTCTTCTACTTTTGGTGCAGGTGCGGGCCAACTAGGTGGTGTACAAAAAACAACTGACTTTTTAGATAAAAGTACGTGGACACTTGCGGGTGTATTATTAGCATTAATTTTATTATCATCATTATCTTTTGGATCTAGCTCTACAGATTCTAAGGTTTTAGGAACTGATGATGTTACAATTCCTGCAGTTCAAACTCCTGCTACTCCAAAAGCAAATACTGCAACTGAACAAGCAACTGAACAAGCAACTGATAATGCAGCTACAACTTCAGCAACTACTGAAGAAGCAGCGCAATAGAAAATATAATAAAAAGAATTTAAAAATGCCAGCATGTCAGTGCTGGCATTTTTATTATAAGCAAAATTGTCAGAAATTACATTTGGCACAATTTCTGAAAAATAAGGAAACGTAAATTATTAATTTAAATATTAAAAATATGTCATTAAACATTAAACCTATTTCAGATCGTGTAGTTATCGAGCCAATGGCTGCTGAGACAACTACTGCTTCAGGAATCATTATTCCTGACACTGCAAAAGAAAAACCACAAAAAGGAACTGTTGTAGCTGTAGGTAGTGGAAAAAAAGACCACACAATGACCGTTAAAGTAGGCGATATTGTACTTTATGGCAAGTATTCAGGTACAGAGTTTAAATATGAAGGTAAAGATTACCTAATTATGCGTGAAGAAGAAATTTATGCAATTCTTTAA
>JACXVH010000259.1 GCA_014763515.1 Flavobacteriaceae bacterium | reverse complement strand
AATTGACATATTATTTTAGTGAGAAGCTAAATATTCAGCAGTACTATTTCTATCCGCTTTCATAGCATCTTTTCCTTCTTCCCAGTTTGCTGGACAAACTTCTCCTTTAGTTTGAACGTGAGTATAAGCATCAATTAATCTTAAATACTCATTTACGTTTCTTCCTAATGGCATGTCATTTACGCTTTCGTGGAAAATTTTACCTTCTTCGTCAATTAAATATGTTGCACGGAAAGTAACATTTGAACCTTCAAGAATTTCTTCTCCTAAATTTTCGTCGAAAACCCATTCTGCGTCTAAAATATCTAAAGCAGCAGATAAGTTTCTTGTTGTATCAGCTAATAAAGGGTAAGTTACACCTTCAATTCCTCCGTTATCTTTAGCGGTATTTAACCAAGCAAAGTGAACTTCGTTTGTATCACAAGATGCACCAATTACAGTAGTGTTTCTTTTTTCAAATTCACCTAAAGCAGCTTGAAAAGCGTGTAATTCAGTTGGACATACAAAAGTGAAGTCTTTTGGATACCAAAATAATAATACTTTTTTCTTGTTATTTACTGCTTCTTCTAAAACGTTGATTCTTAAATTATCTCCCATTTCAGAGATAGCGTCAACTGTAATGTTTGGGAATTTTTTTCCTACTAATGCCATGATTTAAAATATTAAAATGTTAATTATTTTTCTGATGCAAAATTACAAATAAAAAAACCATAACTATAGTTGAGTTATGGTTTATTTTTATCTCTCTATAAGATTTATCTATTCGTTAACATTGTTAATAATTTGGCGTATTTTAATGTTAAATGCAGCATAAATTAAGGTCATTATTGGACTTAATAAATTAAAAAAAGCGTAAGGTAAATAATCAAAAGTATCTACGCCTAGAGTTCCTGATTGATAAGCTCCACAAGTATTCCAAGGTACTAAAACTGATGTTACAGTTCCAGAGTCTTCTAATGTTCGACTTAAGTTTTCTGGAGCTAATCCTTTTTCTTTATAGGCTTTTGCAAACATTTTTCCAGGCACAACAATAGCTAGATATTGATCAGATGCTGTAATGTTTAATGCTAAACAACTTCCAACTGTAGAAGCAAATAATCCAAGTGTTGATTTTGCTAATTTTAATAACGATTTACTAATTCTGGCTAATGCTCCAATAGCATCCATTACACCTCCAAAAACCATTGCGCATAAAATTAACCAAATTGTACCTAGCATACCACTCATACCTTTGGCTTTAAAAAGTTTTGCTAAATGTTCATTTTCTGTTGGAACAATAGTTTCAATTGTAATGGCATCCATTAAACCTCTGTAGGCTGTTTTAAAAGTTAGATGGTCAGTTCCTGTTAATTGATTTAAAATTTGAGGTTGAAAAATTAAAGCAAAAACAGCACCTAATAAAACGCCAATAAATAAAGCAATTAGTGGTTCTGTTTTTTTGAAAATTAACCCAATTACAATTAAAGGCACAAGAAATAACCAACCTGTTATATTGAATGATTTTTCAATATCCAAAAGCATAACTGAAGTGTCGGCATTACCTTTTATATCAATTGTTATCCCTAAAATTACAAACAAAATTAATGCAATAACAAAAGAAGGTACAGTGGTTATTGTCATGTATCGAATGTGCGTAAATAAATCGGTTCCAGCCATTGCAGGGGCTAAGTTTGTTGTGTCCGACATTGGTGATAATTTATCACCAAAATAAGCACCAGAAATAACCGCTCCGGCAACCATTCCGACAGGAAAACCTATTGCGCCTCCAATACCAACTAATGCAATACCAACAGTAGCTGAAGTTGTCCAAGAACTTCCAGTAGCTATCGAAATTACAGCACAAATTATCATAGTAGCTGGTAAAAATATAGCTGGGTTTAATATTTGTAAACCATAATATATCATTGATGGGATGATACCGCTTATTAGCCAAGTTCCAGCTAAAGCACCTACCATTAGTAAAATTAAAATGGCGCCAGCTGTTGACCTAATGTTTTCAGCAACTTCATCTATCATGATTTGAAAAGAAACTTTGTTAAAAAGACCGACAATAACTGCAACTGCTGCACCTAACAACAATACAAATTGATTACTTCCACCTAAAGGATCATCGTCAGGTCCACCATACGCAACCAATACATTGTACGCAAGCATTCCTATTAATGCGAATACAGGTATTAATGCTTCCCAAATATTAAGTTCTTTATTTTTTATGATTTTAGTATCCATGTTATTTTTTTAGAGTCCGCAATATAGAAAAACTCTAGTGATTATACAATTGAGTTTTCATTTCATAAAAAAAGCCGATTCCTTTAGAAATCG